>DATEJJ010000885.1:0-8069 GCA_035278125.1 Rugosimonospora sp. | reverse complement strand
CAGCACGAACAGGGGCCACAGGCCGCCGCGCGGGGCGCCCGACGCGGCCGGCGGCGGTGCGCTGGAGTCGCTGGCCGAGGGGGGTACCGGTACCGTGGAGTGGCGCAGGTCGCGCAGCACGTCCAGGTAGCGCGTGCCGTACCGCTGGGAAGGCTCCACATAGGAGTTCTCGCTGAACTCGTTCCAGCTGATCAGCCCGAGCACGTCGGGCGAGGAGGCGAGCGCGGTGGCGTACTCGTCGCGCAGGGTCTGCCCGTCCTTGCGCGGTACCGCCTTGCTGCCGCCGACCAGCCGCGCGTCGAAGCCGGGCGCGAAGGGCGCCAGCCAGTACTGGTGGTTCTGGTGGATGGCCCGGCTCAGGTCGGTGAGCTTGCCACCGTAGCTGGTGTTGGTGTCCGGGTTCACCGAGGACCAGTAGTACGCGTCCCCGTCGGTGACGTCGGCGATCCGCCGGTACCCGTCGAGGCTCTTCTCGGTGTTGAGCACCAGCATGCGGCCGCGTACCGGGCCGGTGGCGGCGGCCACGTCGGCGTGGGAGTACGCCCAGGTGCCGCTCCAGATGGTCAGCGGCTTGCCGCCGAGGCGGTAGAACACGGGATCGCCGGCGAACTGGTCGCGGAAGGTGACGAAGTCGGCGGCGACCCGGCTTGCGGGCAGCGGCTTGCGGCTGAAGTCCAGCCCCTGGTAGATCATGGCCAGCTTGAAATCGAGCTGTGCCGCCAGACCCATCAGCAGCCGCAGCCGGCGGTTGTTGGTTGGCGTATCCTTCCAGCTGACGATGAACCCGTCGATGCCGGCGGACTCGGCCCACAGGATGTGCTGGCGCAGCACCCGCGGGTCGTCGCTGGAGTAGTCGCCGAGTTGCGGGTAGTCGGTCTTGGCGCGGTTCCAGGACGACGGGTCGAACCAGATGTAGTAGAAGGCGAGCACCGGTACGGCCGCCGGCGGCGCGGACGGCTGCCCGGTGGCGGGTGCGCCGGACACCGGCAGCGCCAGCGCGACCGCGAGCAACGCGGTGAGCAGGCGGCGGCTCATGCCGGCCGCGCCTTACGCGATACGCGAAGCAACACCCGCCGCGCCCAGCCCCGCCCGGCCAGCAGCAGCGCCGCCGCGACGAGCAGCCCGGCGGTACCGAGGGTGGACAGGTCGCTGGTGCTCAGTACGGCCACCCGCAGCGCCTTGTCGCGCGAGAGCGTGAACTGCTCGTCGAGCACGACGCCCCGCGCGCCGCGTACGGTCACGTGGTACGGGCCGCGCGGCAGGTTGGTCAGGTGCGCGGTGTGCGTGGCGTCGAACGGTACCGCGGTGACCACGCCGTCCGGTCCGGTGACGGCGGCGGTGGCGCCCAGCGGATCCCGGAACAGCGCGTCCCGGGCGGTGATGGTGAGGTCGTGCAGCTGCCCGGTGACCGTGACGCGCTGCCCCTGCGCCGGGGTGAAGCGCTGCTTGCCGGCGTCGACGATGTTGGTGCCGCTCATGGTCAGCGCCTGCACCGAGTAGTACACAGTGGACTCGACCAGCGCGCTGCGGCGGTACTCGGGCGTGATGCCGTCCAGCCACACCGCACCGGTCGTCGGGAGCGGGAGGATCCGGCCGGTGTCGCTTTTGACCGTGACGGCGCTGACCCGGCTCAGGTCGAGCGGTGCGCCGTGCTGGTCGAGCAGGTGGGCGGTGACCGGGTACTGCACGGTGAAGGCGGCGGTGACGGTGTAGTTGGCCCGCATGGGCAGGCCGGTGACGCTGGTACGGAACGCCTGGTTCGGGTCGCGCTGCCCGGCCCAGCGGGTGAACCGGTACCGGCGGGTGGGCTGGTCGACCGCGGTGTCGAGCAGGGTGAGGGTGTGCCGGGCGAAGTTGTGCTCGGCGGTGTAGGTGGCCCGGCCGGACGCGCCGGTGACCAGGGTCCGGCCGTCCAGGGCGAGCCGCACGCCGGGCAGGGCGGGTACGGTCTGCACGGTGACCGTGACCGGCCACGGCTTGCGGTGCGGGTGCGGCCGGCGGTGCAGGTGCACGTGCGGGCGCGGGTGCGGGCGCGCGGCGGATGCCGGCGCCGGGACCATCAGCACCGCGGCGGTACCGGCCAGCACGCTCGCGACGAACCGTCTCACGAGGCGGTCACCTCCACTGTGGACTTCCGGGGCCGGCGGGGCGCGGCGGCCAGCGCGAGGAGGGCGAGGAGCAGCAGCACGGCGCCGCCGTAGCACCAGACGATGACGGGTACCCGCACCAGCGGCGGGTGCGGCGCCGCCGCCTGTACCGGGATCAGCTGCGCAGGGCGCGGCCCGGCCGCGAAGTCGAACGCGGTGGCCAGATCGCCCGCGTGAGCGTCGCGTGTGGACAGCGGCGGCAGGCCCCAGTTGTGCTCGATGAACCGCAGCGCCGCCACCGACTCCAGCACCGTGTCGTTCACCTGACCGGCGCGGGCGTACGGGCTCACCAGCAGGGCCGGTACCCGCAGGCCGAGGCCGGGTGGCGGCGGGACGTGGTCGTACCAGCCGCCCGAGCCGTCGTACGACCACAGGAACGCGCTGCTGCGCCAGTACCGGCTCAGCATGAGCTGGGTGAGCATGCCCCGCACCAGGTTCTGGGCGGTCGGGAGCGAGCGGGCCGAGCGCTCGCTGGCCCCGGACGTGGCCACGTAGGCGACCGCGGGCAGGGTACCGGCGGCCAGGTCCCGGTAATACTCGTCCAGGTCCACGAGGTGCGACCGCAGCGCGGGATCGTCCAGGAAGCGGGCGTAGTTCAGCAGCGGCACCCGTACCGTCTGCGCGGCCGGGTTCGCCGGCGAGGCGGCGCGGAAGGTCTGGCCGGGCTGGTAGTCCTGGATGTAGAACTTCCAGCTCACCCCGGCCGCCTGCAACCGGTCGAAGATGGTCGGCTGGTCGCCGTACCCGCCGGGCGGGACGCGGTCGCTGCCACCGGGCTGCGGCGCGGCGGCCACCCAGTACGAGCGGTTGGTGCGGTACCCGTACGGCACGCTGGCGAAGAACCGGTCGAACAGCACGTACCGCTGCGCCACCGCCCAGTAGTACGGCAGGTCCCGGGCGTCGTAGTAGCCCATCGCGGCGGTACCGTCCCGGCCCTGCGCGGCGTACGCGGCGACGAAGCCGTCCAGCCGGCCGTTGTCGAGCTGCGCGGCGAGGGTGCTGCGGCCGGGCTCCAGCGGCTGCGGTGCGGTGCCGTGCAGCGGGAACGGTTTGACGCAGCCGCTGCGCGTACTGCTGCGCACCAGCGGCTGGCAGGTGCCGGCGGGGATGCCGTCCGCGCCCGGGTAGGTGCCGAAGTAGTTGTCGAAGGTGCGGTCACCCTGCATCAGGTACACGAAATGCTTGATGGGCGTGGCGGTCTGGCCCGCGGCCGTGGCCGGCGCCGCGGGGGCGAGGACGGCCAGCGCGGCGAGGCAGGCGGCGAGCGCCCTCACGCGGCACGCACCTGGTAGATGACGATGACCGGCTGGGTGGCCAGCGCCCCCGACCGGCCGCGTACCGGCTGGGTGCCGGTGTACGCGGCCACCCCGTGGTACTTGTCCACCAGGCGGCGGATCTCGTCGGCGAAGAACACCGCCCGGTCCGCGGTGTAGGAGTCCCACACCAGGTACTGGAACTGGCCGTCGCGCAGCGCGCGGTCCGGGTTGGGCACGGGCAGGTACGCCGGGTTGCGGTCGTTCGGGTTCGGGCTCACCGACAGGGCGAGCACCCGGCGGTGGCCGTAGAACTGGAGCACGTTCGCCATGGACGGGCCGATCGCCAGCAACTCGGCGCCGGCCGGTACCCGCTGCGCCACCCACCGTCCCGCCTCCCGGCCACCGGGCAGCCCGCCGGTGCCGGCCAGGAAGGTACCGGTGGGTGCCGGGTTCACCGCCAGCCAGCTCGGTACCGCGAGGCTGCCCAGGGCCAGCGCGGCGCCGACCGCCAGCACCGCCTTCGGGCGCAGCCGGTCCAGCGTGCGGGCGGCGAGCACGGCCACCGCCGGGGCGAGGGGCAGCAGGTACTGGTACCCCTTGACGGGCCACAGGGTGAAGAAGGCCAGCGGTACCGCGAGCCAGCAGACCAGCAGCCGCTCCCGCCAAGTGCGCTCGCGGTACCACCAGAGCAGCCCGCCCAGCGCGGCCAGCACCACGACCGGGCCGAGCGCGCCCGGCAGCACCTGGAGGTAGAAGCCGAAGCCGTGGTTGCCGCGCCGGAACGCCTGCCACAGCAGGTAGTTCCGTCCCGTCGCGGCCCGGCCGGCGAGCGAGAGCACGAGCGGGAACGGCGCCGCCGTGAGCACCAGCACGCCCGTCGCCGCGGCCAGCTGGGGCAGGCGCATCCGGATGGTCGGGGTGAGCGCGAAGAACGCGTACAGCCCGCCGAGCAGCACCACGCCGGTCTCTTTGGCCAGCACGGAGACGCCCATCGCCGCGCCCGCCGCCAGCAGCCAGCGCAGCGCCGCCGACTCGGCATAGCGCACCACGCAGTAGAGCACCACGGTGGCGCACAGGGTGAGCAGCCCGTCCAGCAGCACCTGCCGGCTGACGACCACGTGGTACGGCATCACCGCCAGCACGGCGGCGGCCAGCAGCCCGGCGGTGCGCGAGTACAGCCGCGCGGCGAGCAGGTACGTCACCAGCACGGTGAGCACGCCGATCGTGGCGGGTACCGCGCGGGCCGCCCACTCCGACGGCGGGTGGCCGTGCCCGGCCAGCGCCAGCAGCATCTGGAACAGCAGCGGGTGCGCCCGGAACACCGGGAACATCGCGCGCAGCGACTGGTCCCCGGCGATCGACGCGGCGGTACCGGCGTACACGGCCTCGTCGCTGTTGAAGCCGATCCGGGTCAGCTCCCAGAACCGCAGCAGGGCGGCGACCGCGCCGACCGCCACCAGCGGAGCGGCCGACACCACCAGCTGTGCCCGCTGGTTCGCTCCGCGGACCGCCTTGATGCCCTGCCTTCCTTCGGCGGCAACCACCGTCTCCAGCCGCGGCCGTGGCGCCTCAGTCCAGGCAGGGCGGCGGCCCGCTGCGCTCACGCTACGCCGACCCGGTCGTGCCAGCCGGGCCAGGCGTGCAGGGCGGTCCCGGCACGCTGGCCGGGAATGGCCACCGGTAGCGCCACCTCCTGCCGCAGCAGCAGCGGGATCTCGTCGGCCCAGCCGAAGCAGTCCGACGCGACCACCCGGGTACGCACCCGGGACAGGAAGCCGGCCAGGATCTCGCGCTCCCGCTCGCGCAGCTGCGCGTACCCCAGGCCGCCGATGGTGATGGCCGGCGCGAGGTACTTGAACGGCGGGAAGCCGTACGCGTCGTCGGTGTTCGCGATCATCCGTTGCAGCGTGGTGTCGTGGTCCAGCTCGGCCACGCGCGGGGCACCCCGCTCGATGATGAACAGCTCGTCCACCCGGGTGCTGCGGCCCAGCCGGCACGGCACCAACCGGTCCACTGTGTACTTGGGCGGGGGTACCAGCAGCTGGGTGACGGCGTTGATGCCCATGATGGGGACGTTGAACCGGCTCAGCGTCAGGGCCAGCGAGCGGCCGCCCTTGGAGTGCAGCCGGCTCTGCCAGCGCAGCCGGCGCCACTCCTTGGGCGTCAGATCCTGCGCCTGTACCGCGCGCAGCGTGTGCGCGCTGATCGTCAGCGGCTTCGGGAAGCACGTGGCCACCCCGTGCTCGTCCACCACGGTCATGTCGTCGGAGAGGAACAGCCCGCCGTGGTCGCGCAGCAGCCGCAGCACGGTCGCGGTCTTCCCGGTGTCGGTCAGCGCGGAGAGCATCACCCCGACCCCGTCCAGGCTCACGCACGCCGAGTGCAGCAGCATCCGCCCGCGCGAGACCATCACGAACCGCAGCAGCGCCTCGATGACGTTCGTGTAGACCACGTGCGGGGAGCGGGCCAGCAGCGGGCCGACCAGGATGCTGATCGGGTCGCCCAGCTCCACCCGGAAGTTCGCGCCCCAGCGGCCCAGGTGCTCCTCGTACCGCAGCGTGGACACGTTGGCGTACTCGGTCATCGCGGCGCGCCGGCGGGGCAGCCGCGGCCCGACGTCGCCCACCCGTACCGCGATGTCCACGTCCGCGTCCGCCACCCACTGCGCCCGGAAGAACTCCAGCTCCGGCAGCAGGATCTGGGACCCGATCGTCACCACACCCGCCACGTCGTACCGGTACCGCAGGTGCGTGTACCGCTTGCGGGTGGCCGGTACCGGCGGGTCGCCGGCACCGGCGTCCACCAGCAGCCGCACCGGATCCCGCCGCGCCTCGCCACCGCCGTAGATGACCCGGTCGGAGAGCACGAACCGGAGCAGGAACAGCCCGACCAGGGTGATCCCGTTGGCCACCAGCAGGTGCAGCCGCAGCGACAGCAGCAGCTCGAAGACGGGCAGCCGGGCCAGCAGCAGCGCGTTGTTCATCACCGCGAACCGGGCCGCCCGCCCGAGCCGGGTACCGTTGCCCCGGCCGCGGTAGACCGCGCCCTCCACGAGCAGGAAGTTCCACGTGGTGGACGCCTGGGTGGCCAGTGCCGCGGCGAGCAGGTGGTTGACGCCGAACCGGTCGTACAGCACCCACAGGGCGGCGCTGTTGACCACCACCCCGGACAGCCCGACCAGGCCGAACAGCACCAGCCGCAGCAGCTGCCGGGCCCGTACCGGCTGGCGTACCTGGCCGACCAGGCGCTGGCGGCGCAGCCGGGCCAGGTGCCGCAGGTACCGCAGCCCCTCGCGTACGGTCGCCTTGGACCGGCCCGCGTGCCGGGGCGCCATCTCGTACGTCATCTCCGCCACCCGCACCGACGGGTGCCGGACCAGGATCTCCAGCAGCACCTTGAACCCCACCGGATCCAGCCGGTCCGGGTCCACCGCGGCCGCGCGGAAGGCGAACAGCCCGCTCATCGGGTCGGTGACCGTCGCCAGCCGCCGGGGGAACAGCGCCTTCGCCAGCCGGGTCGCGCCGGACGAGGTGGTCGCGCGGCCGGTACCGCCCAGCCCGGCACCCGAACCCGCACCGGCGTACCGGGTACCCACCACCACATCCACGTCGTGGCGCATGGCAGTCCGGGCCAGGCCGGCCGCTGCCTCCGGCGGGTGCTGCAGGTCCCCGTCCATCACCAGGACCCACTCGCCCCGCGCCGCCCGCACACCCGCCACCACCGCACCCGACAGCCCGCCCCGGCGGGCACCCGCCTCCCGGTGCAGGAGCCGGACCGGGACCGGGCAGTCCGCCGCGTGCACCGCCAGTACCGCCGCCGTGTCGTCATCGCTGTCATCCACCACCAGAACTTCGGCACTCATCGATGCCACCGCCGAGCCCAACCGCACCAGTAACGGCTGCACATTCGCCGCCTCATTGCGCACCGGCACGATCACGGTCAACCGCGGCGCGGCGCCCGGCCGCACGTCGTTCAGATCGAGGACGGCCGGCCCGGACCCGGCCGGAACACCATCGAAATGATCATGCGGTACCCGGTGATTCGTATGCGTTTCGAAGACGACATCGGTCAAGGCAGCCTCCGGAAATGAGGACTCACGCCCGTCCGAGGCCAATGCCACCGGACGGGTACGGGACAAGGAAATAGAGGGTCCATGCGCACATCTACCAGGCATTACTGGCACAAGGAAGACGTTTCAGCGCGCCCCTTTCTCCTTCGAGGAATGGCGTCATATCCGCGGTTTCGCGGCTGTTGCTTAACGTCTTACGGATCCTATGGCCCGGCAACTCTTCTGTCTACCAGCCGACAAACAGGCGAACACGAGGTTAACTCGCGGGCCACACGGTCTGTGCGGCCACCGCCATTACGCCACGCCGTCAATTCGCCGCAGGTCCCGCAGACATTTCGCGATCACATTCCGGCCGGCGCCGCGTACAAGAAATGAAGGTCCAGGTCAGGTCGGCATTCCCATCGAATGCCTCCACTCCCCGCACAATTGAGTGCGGGCGACGATCGGGCCCGGCCGTTCCACCGTCCGGTACCGTTCCCGCCATGACCGGTGGCTGGCGCGACCCGACCGGCGTCCTCCCGCTGCCGGGCGGCGCCACGGTGCACGGGCGGCGGCTGGGCGCACCGGCCAGCGAGGCCGACTTCACCCTCGTGCTGG
>DATEJJ010000884.1:0-4297 GCA_035278125.1 Rugosimonospora sp. | reverse complement strand
GGACCGCGATGAACTGGTACGCGCGCAGCGCGCCGGCTTCGCCCGGGCCGAGCGGGACTACACCCCGCAGGCCGTGGTCGCCGCCCTGCGCCAGCGCTTGACCGAAGGGACCGCACCGTGAACGTTCAGCCGCTGCCGCCGCTCGCGCCCAGCGCCCGGATGCGGTGGGCGGTGGTCCGCTCGATCGTCGCGGGGCTGCGCCCGGCCAGCATCCTCGAAATCGGCTGCGGCGGCGGCGGGTTCGGCGCCCGGCTGGCCGGCATGGCGCCCCGGTACACCGCGGTCGAACCCGACCCCACCTCGTACCGGCTGGCCGACGAGCGGATCACCCCGCGTGGCGGCACCGTGATCAACGGCGACCACACGCGGGTACCGGCGGGGGAGGGGTACGACCTGGTCTGCGCGTTCGAGGTGCTGGAGCACCTGGCCGAGGACGAGGCGGCGCTGGCGGACTGGGTACGGCTGGCCAGGCCGGGCGGGTACGTGCTGCTCTCGGTACCGGCGGGTCCGCAGCGGCTGGGCGCCTGGGACCGGGCGGTCGGGCACTTCCGCCGGTACTCGCCGGAGCAGATCGCCGGGCGGCTGACCGGCGCCGGCTGCGTACGCCCGCAGGTGCGGTGCTACGGCTGGCCCGTCGGGTACCTGCTGGAGAACCTGCGCAACCGGATCGCCGGGCGGGACGGCGCGCAGCCGGGCAGCACGGTGGAGGAGCGTACCGCCAGCTCGGGCCGGCAGTTGCAGCCCAGCCGCCGGCTCACCGGTGCCGCAGTCACGGTGGCCACCGCGCCGTTCACGCTGCTGCAGCGGCTGGCGCCCCGGCACGGCGTGGCACTGGTCGCGGTGGCGCAGCGCCCGGCCGGTACCTCAGCCGCGGGCGCGCAGGCCGAGCAGGTACTGGAGCCCGGCCAGCGATAGGTCCACCACGGTCAGCATGCCGCGGGACAGCAGCGCCACCACGAGCGCCACCGGCGTGGGTACCACGGTGGACAGGGCCACGGTCAGCGCGACCTCGCGTACCCCGGCGCCGGCGGGCAGGCCGATCGCCAGCTGGCCCAGCCCGTAGGCCAGCGCGTACCCGCCGATCGCCACCGGCAGCGACCGCGCGACCGGCGCGCCCAGCCCGACCAGCAGCAGCCACGCCTGCAGGCCCAGCATCAGCCAGACCACGCCCTGCAGCGCGGCGACCCGGCCCAGCCCCGCCCAGGACGGCGTACGCGGCAGCGGCTCGCGGCGGACCAGGCGCAGCGCGACGTTGAGCGCCGGGCCGAGCACCGCCGGGTGCAGCGCGCCGAGCAGCACCGGGATGATCAGCAGGATCCACCAGTACCGGTGCATCGCGGCCGGGCCGGAGAACGGCAGCAGCAGGGCGGCCAGGGACAGCCCGGTGGTGATCGACACGGCGATGGCGAGTACGCCCACCGTGACGTTGGAGCGCTTCGGGATGTTGTGCCGGCGGCTCAGCTCGATCTGGGTGAGGATCGACCAGACCGAGCCGGGCACGTACTTGCCCAGCTGGCTCACGAAGAAGATCCGGGCGGCGGCCGGGACCGGGAGCTTGAAGCCCAGGTCGGACATGAGCGCCCGCCAGACGAAGAGGCTCACGACCAGCGCGAGGTACGCCGGTACGAACGCCGCCGGCACGCTCCACGGCGCGATCTCGCGCAGCGCGGCGGCCAGCTCGGTGCGGTTGCCCACGATCGCCCAGACCGCGAACGCCAGCAGTACCGCGATCATGGCCCGGCGCAGCCACGCGCGCCAGCCCGGCGTGGCCCGGGTCGTCGGCGCGTCCGCCCCGGTCACGGCCGGTGGGGTGGCGGTGTCCACGCGGCGGTCAATCCGCCCGCGACCGGACGATGAGGTCGGCGAGCAGCGCCATGGACGCGATGATCATGCCGGAGACCACCAGCAGCATGGCGTTGGTGGTGATGTGGAACCAGGCGTGCTGCACGATCGCGTACCGGATCACGTCGAACACGGCCTTGGCGCCGCCGACCAGCAGCAGGGTCAGCGCCACCGGCATGAGTACCTTGATCGGGTTGAAGTACATGACCATCCGCAGCACCTGGAGGATGTACCGGTACGCGTCGCGGACGAAGTGGAACTTGGAGGTACCCGCGCGCTTCGCGTAGTCGATCGGCAGGTAGTCCACCCGGTGCTGGTTGGACAGGAACGACATGGTGATCGTGGTGACGCAGCTGAATCCGGGCGGGAGCAGCCGCAGGTACGGCAGGGAGACGTCCCGGCGGAACGCGCGCAGCCCCGAGTTCAGGTCCGGGATCTTGGTGCCGGCGAGCGTCTCGGCCACCTTCCGGATGGTCCACTTCGCCGGTACCCGGAGGAACTTGTACGTCCCCTGCTCGCTGGTACGCGCGCCCACCACCTGGTCCACGTCCGGGTGCTCGTGCAGGTACGCGACGAACTCGGGGATCCGCTCGTTCGGGTACGTCATGTCCGCGTCGGTCCACACCACGATCCGGCCGCGCGCGTCGGCGGTACCGATCCGCCGGGCGGTACCCGAGCCGCCGTTGCGGGCGAACGCGACCAGCCGCATGTGCGGGTAGTCGGGCGCCGCCTCGCGCAGCACCGCCAGCGTGCCGTCCGAGGACTTGTCGTCGATCACCAGCAGCTCGTAGCTGTACGGGCTGGCGTCCATCGCCTTGGTGATGCGCTCCAGCTCCAGCAGCACGTGGTCCTGCTCGTTGTAGCAGGGCAGCACGACCGTCACGTCCACCGCGCCCTCGGCGGGCCGGCCGTCGGGGCGGGCCCGGTGCGCGGGCGACTGCCCCGGGATTCCGGGCCAGCCGCCATTGACCAGTTGCTCAGTCATTCAGATCTCCGCTCGCGGGGGCCGCGCGCCGGGAAAGGAGCCATCGGTCGCCGGCCGCCGCCACCATCAAAGCGACGACTGCCAACACACTAATCCACGTACCCGCGTTGCCGTACGGCGCGGTGTAGTGCAGCGCCACGGTGTGCGTACCGGCCGGAACGGGTACCGCGACCACGCCCTGGTCGGCGGGGACCAGCGGGGCGGGCCGGCCGTCCACGGTGGCGGACCAGCCGACCTGGTCCGCGTCGGCCACCACCAGGTACCCGGCGCCCTGCGCGGTCACGGTCGCGCCGACCCCGTCGGTACCGTCCTGGTCGATCCGCACGCTGGCCGGCTGCCCGCCGGCCGCCGCGCCCGGAGCGTTCAGCACCACCTCGTCCGCCGCGACCGAGCCGCTGGCCAGCAGGCGTACCCGCGCGGACTGGGAGGGCTGCACGACCGCCTTCGACGCCCAGCGCACCCGGGGCTGCGCCGTCAGCCGCTCGTACACCACGGCCGAGCCGGCGAACGCGAGGGACAGCCCGTCGTCCGCGCCGGCCACCGAGGACACCGCGGGGGTACCGGCGGTGGCGGCCACCCGCAGCGGCTGCTGGAGGTGCGGGGTCAGCTCCACCGTCAGCCGCGTACCGGCGGGTACCCGGTCGGCGGCGACCGGCACCAGGAACGGGGTACCGGCGGTGAGCCCGGTGGTGAGCCGCTTGGCGGTGGCGACCGTGGCGCCGGCGGCGTCCCTGACCGTCACCGAGATCCACGAGTCGGGGTAGGTGGCCGCGTCCAGCGCGGCGAGCGGGGTGACGCCCACCGCGCGTACCGGCCCGTCCCCGGGTACCGGCAGCCTGATCGGCTGGCCGGGCTGGAGCACCGCGCTGGTACCGTCGCCGCCGGCCGGGCGGGCGGTGCCGAAGACCGGGTCGCGGGGCGAGGTGATGAAGTACCGGGTACCCAGGGCGTCCAGGATCGGGCTGCGGGCCACCTCCTCGGTGGCGGCGAAGTTGATGTACGTCGGGTACGGGATCGGATCGTCCGGTACCCCGCGGACCAGGGCGGCGAAGGTACGGTCCACGAAGCCGTGCCCGGTCAGCGCGCGCAGCCGCTTCGCGGCGTCGGTACCCATGATCATGGCGCCCTCGGTGCTGTCCGTCCGGGTACCGGCGAAGCGCTCGTGTCCCAGGTTCGCCGCGAGGAACGAGTGCACGTCGGTGGTCGGGTAGAAGGTGTCCCGGGGTACCCGCGGGTAGTAGGGGACGGCCAGCGTGAGCGCCTGCACGGCCACCAGCCCGGGCAGCACCACGGCCGCGCCCAGCCGGGCCAGCGAGTGGCGCGGTGCCGGGCCGGCCGGCGCCCAGTACAGCAGCGCGGTCGCCACCAGCGCCAGCGCGACGAAGGCCAGGCCGATCAGCAGTTGCTGGGTGGCGAACTGCACGGGGTGCGGGGTGGTCGCCGGGTCGGCGGTCGCCCTGGCGTGCGCGG
>DATEJJ010000883.1:0-13755 GCA_035278125.1 Rugosimonospora sp. | reverse complement strand
ATGGGGCTGGTGGGGTGGGCAGTAATGCGGTGCAGGGGGCCCGGTATGCCGGGGCGAAGAATGTGGTGGTGGTGGATCCGGTGGGGTTCAAGCGGGACATGGCGAAGGTGTTCGGGGCGACGCATACGTTCGCTGATGCGGCGCAGGCGCACGAGTTCGTTGTGGACACCACCCACGGCCAGCTCGCCGACCACGCGATCTGCACGCCGGGTGTGCTCACCGAGGAGATCGTGGCCGCCGCCGCACTGGTGGTCGGCAAGGGTGGCAAGGTGACGATCACCGCCGTCGGCAGGGCCACCGAGAAGGCCGTCCATGTGCACGCCGGCCTCCTGATCAGCTATCAGCGACAGGTGCGTGGGGCGCTTTTCGGTGACTGCAACCCGCTCTACGACGTACCGCGGCTGCTGGACCTGTACCGCTCCGGCGACCTCAAGCTGGACGAGCTGATCACCCGCCGGTACCGGCTGGACGACGTGAACCAGGCGTACCAGGACATGGAGGACGGCAAGAACATCCGCGGTGTCATCATCCACGAGCACTGAGCGGCAGGCGATGACTGCCACCCCACCCTTCGTCCGCGCAACCGATGCCGATGCGGTTGCCGCGGCACTGCGTACCCAGCTCGCGAACCTGCCGGCCCGGTCGCCGTTCTACGCCGACCTGTTCGCGGCGCACGGTATCCGCCCGGAGGACTTCGGGTCGCTGGCCGACATCGCCCGTTTCCCGTTCACCGAAAAGCAGATGCTGCGCGACAGCCAGGCGGCGGCGCCTCCGCTCGGTCGCCATGCCGGGGTCGCCATGACCGAGGTGATCCGGGTACACGCGTCCACCGGTACCACGGGAACCCCGAGCTGGGTGGGGGTGACCCGGCGCGACATCCACGCGTGGACCGAGATGGTCGCCTGTGCCTTCCGCACCATGGGCGCCAGCCGCGACGATGTGGTCGTGCACGGCTCGGGGCTCACCCTGTTCGTCGGCGGGCTGCCCATCCAGGATGCGTTGGAGCAGATCGGGACCACGGTCGTCCCGATCGGCACCGGGGCATCGGAGAAGGCGGTCCAGGCAATGGACACGCTCGGCGTCACGGCACTGCACTCGACCCCCTCGTACGCCCGGTACCTGGCCGAGTACGTGCGGGAGAAGGTGGGCCGTGATCCGCGCGAGTTCGGCCTGCGCAAGGTGTTCCTCGGCGGCGAGCCGGGAGGCGGTGAGCCGGCGTTCCGCGCGCGCCTGGAATCCGATTGGGGCGGCCAGGTCACCGAAGGCATGGGAAACGCCGACATGGCTCCGGTGCTGTTCGGCGAGGCACCGGGTACCGATGGGATGCGGTTCACCGGCGGCCGGCACGTGCTGGTGGAACTGATCGACCCGGACTCCGGCGAGTCGCTCGCGGCCGAGCCCGGTGTCACCGGCGAGCTGGTCTACACCTCGGTCGACCGGGAATGTTGCCCGCTGGTCCGGTTCCGCACCCGGGACCTGATCAGGGTCAACGGCCGGGCGAGCGACGGGGCGCCGTTGATCCGCTGCGTCGGCCGTACCGACGACATGCTCATCGTGCTCGGCGTCAACGTCTTTCCGTCCGCCGTCCGGGACGTCGTGCAGGGGTTGTACCCGCGCACCTCCGGCGCGATACAGATTCTCCTGCCCGCGAAGGGCCCCCGGGTGGAGCCACCGCTGCGGGTCGAGGCCGAGTGGGGTGAGCATCCGGGCGACCGTGAGGAACTCCGCGGCTCGATCGAGTCGACCATCCGGGCCCGGCTGTCGGTACCTACCAGCGTCACCCTGGTGCCACCGGGCACGATCGAGCGCTCGGAGATGAAGAGCCGGCTGACCCGGCTCACGGTATGAGACGTCCGGTCTGGAGAAAGGCGCGACCCCGACATGGCTGACACGGTGCGCGCGGCGGTCCAGCTCGGCCCGCGGCGGATCGAGATCCAGGAGTTCCGGCGGCCCCGGATCGGGCCGGACCACGGGCTGCTGCGGGTGGAGGCGAATGGCATCTGTGGCAGCGACGTGGAGACGTACAAGGGCCACCTCGGGAACGCCGCGGACCCGTTCATCCCTGGACACGAACCGCTGGGGATCATCGAGGAGGTCGGCGAGCGGGCCGCGGCGGCCTGGGGTGTCAGGCCGGGGGACCGGGTCGCGGTCGAGGTCATCGTGCCATGCCGGTCCTGCCACCGGTGCCTGACCGGACGGTACCAGTCGTGCCGGAACCGCACCGTCGGGCATGGCGTCACCCCGCTCAAGGTGGCCCCGGGACTCTGGGGAGGGCTCGCGGAGTACCTCTATCTTTCGCCGGGCGCGATCCTGCACCCGATCGACAAGACCCTGCCCGCCGAGCTGGCGGTGATGTACAACCCGATCGGCGCCGGTGTCCGTTGGACCTGTCATCTGGGTGGCGTGGGGCTCGGCGACACCGTCCTGATACTCGGTCCGGGGCAGCGCGGGCTCGCCGCGGTGATCGCGGCCCGGGCCGCCGGGGCCGGTACGATCATCGTCACCGGGTTGGCCGCGGACGCCCACAAGCTCACGCTGGCCCGCGAGTTCGGCGCCGACCACACCATCGTCGTCGACGAGAGCGACACCGTACAGCGGGTCACCGACCTTACCGACGGCCAGCTCGCCGACGTCACGCTGGAGCTCACCCCGATGGCCACCGCGCCGGTGACCGACGCGCTGCTCAGCACCCGGCACGGTGGACGGGTGGTGCTGGCCGGGCTGAAGGGCGGCACCGAGGTGCCCGTGCGGACAGACCTCATAGTCAACCGGGCGCTCACGGTGGTGGGCGCGTTCGGGGTCGATGCCCGCGCCTATGCCGAGGCCATCCGGATCATCGAATCGCGCCGGTTCCCGCTGGACAGGCTGCACACCCACAGTTTCGGGCTCAACGACACGACCCTTGCGATACAGACGCTCGCCGGTGAGGTCTCCGGTGAGACCGCGGTCCACGTGTCTGTCCACCCCGGAGCGATCTGATGCTGATCGACGCGCACGCACACCTGCTGCCACGGGACTATCCGGCCGACGCCCCGGAATGCTTTCCGCGGATGGACCCGGTCGACGGCGAGACAGCCCGGCTGCTTGTCTTCGGTCAGTTCCGGTTCAAGGCTCGCGACGTGTTCTACGACGCCGAGCGGCGGGTCGAGGCGATGGACGAGTCCGGTGTGGACGCCGAAGTGCTCACTCCGATGCCGCCGTTGCTGCGGTACGACCTTCCGGTGGCGGAGGGGGTTGCGCTTGCCCGGTACGTCAACGAGGCGACGGCGGCCGTGTGCGCGGCCGCACCGGGCCGGCTGTTCGGCTTCGGGATGGTGCCGATGCAGGAACCGGAGTTGGCCGCCGCCGAGCTCGTTAACGTCCGCCAACTCGGGCTGTACGGCGTGGAAATCGCCTCCACCGTGCTCGGCGTATCGATCGGTGATGCGCGGTTCCTGACCTTCTTCGCCGAGGCGCAGCGGCTGGGTGTCCCCGTGTTCGTGCACGCGATGCCGGCGCCCACGGACCGCCTGCCGGCCTCGACGATGGGCACCTATGTGGTCGGCATCGAGGGCACGCTTGCGGCGGCGTCGATGGTGGCCGGTGGTACCGCGGCCGCGTGCCCGCACCTGCGGATGTCGTTCAGTCATGCGGCCGGCGGGTTCCCGCTGATGCTGCCCAGGGCGCAGTACTTCTGGGGTGGTACCTGGAACGAGGAGCCGAAGGTACCGGAGCGGGCGATCATGTCCGACGACGGTCCGTCCCCACTGGAGTACGCGCGCCGTTTCTACTACGACTCCCTGGTGTTCGATCGACGGGCGCTGCGCTACCTGATCGACCTGCTCGGGCATGACCGGCTGCTGGTCGGTTCGGACTTCCCGGCCATGCGCCGGGAGGACAAGGTGGGCGCCACGCTGCGGTCCCTGGATCTGGATCCGGCCGTGCTGGAGGACATCACGTGGCACAACGCGTTCCGGTTCCTCGGTGTCACGCCACCACGGTGAGACGCCCCTGGCGCTGCGCCACCCGCGGCGGGATCTGAGCGCCGAGGGCGTGGGAGATGGAGTGCGCGGTGTCGATGAGTCGCGCCGAGAGACGGCTCAACGGTGTCTCATCGGTCGCCACGACCGCACTGATCGCCGCGATGACGTCGTTGCGGGGGCCACGCACCGGAGCGGCGACGGCAACGGCGTTCATCGTGATCTGGTCGTGGGCGATGACGACGCCGGTGCGGCGTATCTCGGCCAGGATGCGCCGTAACTCGTGCGGGTCGCCAACGGTCTTCGGCGTGTAGCGCACGAGCGGACCCCGGAGGACTTCGTCCTGGAAGGCGGGATCGGCGTACGCGAGCAGCACCAGCCCGGTCCCGCTGACCTGCAGCGGCCAGCGGTCGCCGACCCGGCTGGAGATCTGGGCGCTGACGCGCGAACGCATGGTTTCCACATAGACGACTTCGTGCCCGTCCCGTACGCCCAGATGGACGTTGGAGTGGGTGACCTGGTGCAGGTCGTCGAGGTATGGGAAGGCGATTTCCCGTAGTTCGAGGCCCCTCGGGGCGAGCGCGGCGAATTCGAGCAGCCGCAGGCCGATGAAGTAGTGTCCCGCGGGGTGGCGTTCCAGGGCACCCCAGGTGATCAGTTCGTTGACGAGCCGGTGGGTAGTCGGAAGAGTCAGGTCCGCCCGGCGGGCGATCTCGCTGAGCGACAGCAGGCGGTGCTGTGGACCGAACGCGTCGAGTACCGCGAGCGCGCGTCCCAGCGCGGTGCGTCGCAGCGCCTGGCTGTCCTTGGCAGTGTGGCCGGTGGTGGTCATCTCCTACCTCCGCAGGCGGGGCACGCGGCTGGCGCGGCGGCAGCGGATGTGGCCACCAGAGACGGCGCGCCGCACCCGACGGATCGGCGAGCATCCTCGCCGCGCCACGAACGTCATCTCGTCAGCGGGCATCGCCGGAACTCGATGTATTTCGGCCGTGTTAGCACACTAAACGTGTCCCGTGGGATTGTCCACAGTCGTGCCGACATTGACGCGCATACGGTAGGTCGGCGTCACCGGCGGTCGGCTCTCGCGGCCGAGTTTCTCTTCCATGGTGCGGAAGGTGCCTGTATCGACGTCGTCGCGGGTCGCGAATCTGGACGACGAGGGCGAGCCTCATCACCTCCTGAGCCCCACGTAACCCGTGAGGAAGCGAGGCAGCGCAGTGAGAACCAAGGCGAAAGTATGTCTCTTGCTGGCCGGGGCGCTCGTGGTCGCCGGGTGTACGAAGCCTGGCGAGACCCGCGGCAACACGTCGAGTACGCCGCAGCACGGCGGCCAACTGATCGTGCTGGACGACAGCTCCTTCTCCGGATCGTGGCCGAGCGGTCTCGATCCGGCAACCAACACGACCGGCGGCGGGAACCTCACCCAGATGAGCGCGGTGTATGGCGGGCTGTTCCGGCTGGTCGCCGCGGACGATGGCAGCAACGCCAAGGTCGAGCCGTACCAGGCCGACAGCTACACCTTCGCCGACGGCGCGAAGACGGTACGTATCAAGATCAAGCCGGGGATCAAGTTCACCGACGGTACGCCGTTCGACGCCGCGGCGGTCGCCTTCAATATCAAGCGCGACATGCAGGCCACCTGCACCTGCAAGCCGATGTGGCAGTTGGCCGACCAGAACCCCATCACCACCGAGGGCAGCGACACCGTGGTGCTGAAGTTCAAGAACCCCAACGCCTCCGCGATCAACTCGTTCGTCGTTTCCAACGTGAACTGGATCGCCTCGCCCGCGGCCGTCCAGCAGATGGGCGACAACTTCCGGATCAAGCCAGTGGGTGCCGGCCCGTTCAAGGTTGTCAGCGACCAGCTCAGCTCGGAGCTGGTACTCGAACGCAACCCCAACTACTTCGTGCCCGACCGACCGTACCTGGACCGGCTGATCGTCCGGAGCATCGGCGGTGACCAGCCCGCGTACCAGGCGCTGCTCGCCGGCCAGGGACAGGTCTACGAGGGGATGACCACCATCCCCCTACTCGAACAGGCGAAAAGCAACAGCCAGCTCGTGGTGACTCAGCAACCGGCGACCTCGCCGTACGTGATCCAGCTGAACACGAAGATCCCGCCGTTCAACGACATCCGGGCGCGGGAGGCGATCTACTACGCGACCGATGTCGAGGCGATCCGCAAGGGCCTGTTCAAGGACGCGTACCCAGCCAGCCAGACATTCACCGCGCCCGGTGGACTGTTCTACCACGCGACCATTCCCGGGTACCGCACCTATGACCTCGACAAGGCCAAGGCGATCGTCCAGCAGCTCGGTGGGCTGACCGTCGACCTCGGCACGCTGAGCGCCTACGTCGCCGACCAGGTGGACACCGCCCTGCAGACGCAGTGGCAGGCGGCCGGCATCAAGGTAAAGATCCATTCTGACCAGCTCAACGGCCTCGTCCAGAACTTCACGGGCGGCAAGTGGCAGGCGATGCTGCAGACCGCGGGCGCCTGGGATCCGGCCGTCGGCGTGGGTGTCGGTTTCCGGTTCGGTACGACCTCGCCGTTCAGCGGTATCAGTGACAAGACCATCGACGACCTGCTGCAGCAGGCCACGCAGACAACTGACGCCGCGACGCGCGACGCGCTCTACCTGCAGGTGGGGCAGCGCATCAGCGATCAGGCGTACGCGCCGTTCATCCTCGCCTTCGCGCCGGCCAGCGTGGTGACGAAGAACGTGTACGGCCCGGGCCTCACCACCCTGATCCCACCGGTGGTGGTCAACACGGGGATCCTCTGGGCCGATGTCTGGATGAGCCAGACGTGAGCACTGCCGAACGAGTGATACCGGCACCGCGGGCCCTGTCCGCGGTGCTGGGCTCGCCAGCACTACGGCTGATCGTCAAGCGCCTGCTGATGGCGGTGCCGATTCTGCTCGGGGTCAGCATCCTCATGTTCATTCTGCTGAACCTCATCCCGGGCAGCGCGGCGCTGCAACTGCTGGGGCCGCAGGCGACACCGGATCAGATCGCGCGCCTGGACGCGGAGATGGGATTCAACCGGCCCCCGGTCGAGCGGTACCTGGACTGGCTGTCCCACGCGCTCCGCGGTGATCTGGGCCGGTCGCTGGTGAGCCGCCAACCGGTGGCCGACGTGCTCCCGACCCGGCTGGCCGTGACCGGCGAACTCGTCGCGCTTGCCTTCCTCATCTCGCTGGCCCTGGCCATCCCGTTGGCGCTGGCGGCCGCGCGCCGGCCCAACGGTCTCTTCGACCGGGTCAGCGGAGTCGTCACCACCGCCGGAGTGTCGGTGGCCAACTACGTGCTCGCGCTGCTGCTGGTCCTGGTGTTCGCGGTGAAGCTGGGCTGGTTCCCGGCCATCGGCTACACGCCGGTCAGCGGTGGCATCGGCAACAATCTGTACTCACTGGCCATGCCCGCGTCCGCGATGGCGTTTCCGTTACTGTGCTTCTACGCCCGGTTCCTGCGCAGTGACCTGATCGACCAGATACAGGGCGAAGACTATGTGATGACGGCCCGGGCCAAGGGGCTCGGACCGTGGCAGGTGCTGCTGCGCCACGCCTTCCGCAACTCCTCGTTCGGCCTGCTCACCATCGTCGGGCTGAACATCAGCGGGTTGATCGGCGCGACGGTCATCATTGAGTCGATCTTCTCCCTACCCGGGATCGGCCAGTACCTGCTGCAGGGGATCCTCACCCGCGACTACATCGTGGTTCAGGCGATCGTGGTTGTTTTCGCCATCATCACCGTGCTCGCCAACCTGGCGACCGACGTGCTCTACGCCGTGCTGGACCCCAGGATCCGCTATGGCCGTCACTGAAGTCTGGGGGTCGCCGTCACCGGTCTCCGACGAGACGCCGCCCGCACCCGCCCCCGCGCGTGCGTGGCTGCGGAGGCTCCAGTTCGGCGCTCCGGCCGTGCTGCTTGCGCTGATCTTCTTCGCGTGCTTCATCCTGCCGCTGGTCGCTCCGATTCCCCTGCCGACCGGCGGCAACGTGGTGGACTCCCTCCAGCCGTCATTCTCGCCGGGCCATCTGCTGGGTACCGATCCCAACGGCAACGACATCCTGGCGCGCATCCTGTACGGCGGCCGCACCTCGCTCATCGTGGCAGTGACCGTGAACCTCCTCGGCCTGGCCATCGGCGGCGGCCTGGGCGCACTGGCCGCCCAAGCCGGCGGCGTCGTCGACAGCATCATCATGCGGTTGTTCGATGTCCTCATCGCGATCCCGTCGCTGGCGCTGATCGTGGCCGTGTCGCTGAGCCTCGGGCCGGGACTGCGGAACACCATTCTGACGCTGGCGTTCTTCTCCGTTCCCGCATTCGCGCGCATCTCCCGGGCGGAGGCGCTGCGGTTACGAGAACAGCCGTTCATGGTCGCGGCAAAGCTGTCGGGCACGCCGACCTGGCGGATCGTGGTGCGGCACCTGGCACCCAACATCGGCCCCTCGCTGATGACGTTCGCCATGCTCGGGATGGGCGTCGTCATGGTCATCGAAGGGGCGTTGAGCTTCCTCGGTCTCGGCATCCGCCCACCCGCCCCGAGCTGGGGCAACATGATCTTCCAGGGCCAGCTCAGCCTGTCCGGCACACCGGATCTCGTCGCGTGGCCGTCGATCGCGCTGTTCCTCACCGTTGTCGGGTTCAACCAGCTCGGCGAGGCACTGCGGGCGCGGTGGAGTGGTGGCCGATGACGGGCACCATACTCAAGGTGGACAACCTGCGGGTCCGGTTCGACCGGGGAGGCCACCGGGTGCACGCGGTCAACGGACTGAGCTACCAGCTCCAGGCCGGCCGCACGCTGGCCCTCATCGGAGAGTCGGGATCCGGCAAGACGGTGAGCTCACGGGCGCTGATGGGTCTGCTACCCGGCACCGCTGCGGTGACCGGCTCGGCGACCATCGACGGCGTTGAACTGGTGGGTATGCCCGAGGAGGAGATGCGCCGGCACCGCGGCAAGGACATCGCGATGGTATTCCAGGATCCGACCCGATCCCTGAATCCGACCATGCGGATCGGTAGCCAGATCACGGAGGCCATCCGGGCACACAACACAGCGACCAACTCCGGCGCCGCCAGCCGGCGCGCGGCGGAGCTGCTCTCCCTGGTCCGGATACCGGATCCGCGGCGCCGCTTCCATGAGTACCCGCACCAACTCTCCGGCGGGATGCGGCAGCGCGTGATGATCGCGATCGCGCTGGCCGCGGACCCGAAGGTGCTGATCGCGGACGAGGCCACCACCGCGCTCGACGTGACCACCCAGGCGCAGATCATGGACCTGCTCGCCGATCTGCGCTCCCGGCTCGGTACCGCGATCATCTTGATCAGCCACGACCTCGGGCTGGCGGCCAGCTACGCCGACGAGGTGATCGTCATGTACGCCGGGCGTGCGGTGGAGTACGCGCCGGCCCGGATCCTGTTCGGGCAGATGCGGATGCCGTACACGCGCGCGCTGCTGGACGCGATCCCGCGGCTCGAACGGGCGTCGCACTCGCCGTTGCCGGTTACCCCCGGGCAGCCGCCGGACCTGACGGCGCTGCCCGCGGGCTGCTCGTTCGAGCCACGGTGTCCCCGGGCCGAACCGGTCTGCGCGCAGAGCCGCCCGCCGTTCGTCGAGCACGAGGGCGGCCACTGGTGGGCGTGCTGGAATCCGTGCCGGAACGGAGACCTCCGGTGAGCCGGCTGCTGGAGGTGCGGCAGCTCGTCCACGAGTACCAGGTGCGCGGCGCGGGTGGCCTCCGGGGTGGGACCGTGCACGCGGTCTCTGACGTTTCCTTCCACATCGACACCGGAGAAACGCTGGGTGTCGTCGGCGAGACCGGCTCGGGCAAGTCCACGCTGGCCCGCTGCGTGCTGCAGGCGCCACGCCCCGACTCGGGCTCGGTCCGCCTGGGCGGAACGGAGCTGGTGGGCCTGCGCGGGAGCAGGTTGAAGCGTGCCCGGCGCGAGATGCAGATGGTGTTCCAGGACCCGTACGGCTCGCTCAACCCGCGCTGGCTGATCTCGGACATCGTGGCGGAGCCGCTGATCGGGTTCGGCGAAGGCAACGCCGCCGCCCGGCGACGGCGCGTGCGTGACCTGCTCGACCTGGTGGGCCTCAACCCCGACGTGTACGGCCGGCGCCACCCGCGCGAGCTGTCCGGTGGCCAGTGCCAGCGCGTGGCGATCGCGCGCGCGATCGCACTCCACCCGGCACTGCTCGTATGCGACGAGCCGGTGTCCTCGCTCGACGTGCTGATCCAGGCGCAGGTGCTCAACCTGTTGGAACGGCTGCGCACCGAACTCGGATTGAGTTACCTGTTCATCTCGCACGACCTCGCGCTGGTCAAGCAGGTCAGCGACCGGGTGGCGGTGATGCACCTGGGCCAGCTGTGCGAGGTCGGTCCCGCCGATGCGCTGTACCGGTCGCCACGGCACCCGTACACCGTCGATCTACTCGCGTCGATCCCGAGCCTCGACCCGACCAGACCACCGAAGACCGGTCCCGCTGTTCCGGCGGGAGAGCCGCCCTCGCCACTGAATCCGCCGAGCGGTTGCCGGTTCCGCACCCGGTGCCCCCGGGCGCAGCAACTGTGTGCCGTGCAGCGTCCCCTGCCGCGCGAGCTCAGCCCCGGTCACGAGGTCGCGTGCCACTTTCCGGAGGCGGCCGACGAGCCCCGAGTCTGGAGTGAACGTGGAGATTTCCCTGGCTGACAAGGTCGCCATCGTCACCGGCGCGGGACCCAACATCGGCAGCGGTATCGCGCTCGCGCTCGCCCGCTACGGTGCCAAGGTCGCCTGCAACGACATCGATCCCCAGGCAGTACGGGCAGCGGTCGAGCGCATCGAGCGCAACGGAGGCACCGCGATGGCGGTACCCGGTGACGTGACGGACGAGGAGCAGGTGCTGGCGTACCTGCGCACCGTCACCGACACGTGGGGGCGGCTGGACATCGTCGTCAACAACGCGGCGATCCTGGGCGGTCGCGGTGTGCTGGACGAGAGTACCGAGTTCTTCGAACGGGCCGTACGCGTCGCCGCCCTCGGCAACTTCCTCAACACCAAGCACGCCGGGCGCTACATGGCCGAACACGGCATCCGTGGCTCGATCGTCGCGATCTCCTCCTCGAACGGCTGGTCCGGCTCGGCCGGAGTGATCGCGTACGCGTTCCACAAGGGTGGGGTGAACAACTTCGTCCGGGCCGCGGCGATGGACCTGGCCCCCTACGGGATCCGGGTCAACAGCTTCACCCCGACCGCACCCACCCCGGACAATCCCGAACTGATCGCGCAGCAGGGACCCGGCGGGGTGCTGGATCGACCGCCCGCGAGCGGCATCGGTGCGGAGGGCGGTACCGAACCGTGGCGGCGACCGGCCCGCTGGACGGGCCCGCGGGCGCCGATGGTACCGATGGGCAGCACCGGCACCCCGACCGACATCGGGCATTGCGTGGCGTGGATGTGTTCGGACTACGCAAGGCTGATCACCGGCTGCGACTTCGTCGTCGACGGCGGGGCGCGAGCGAGGAACTTCGCCTACCTGCCCGCGTCGCCGAGCGACCTGGCCGGCCCGGTGGCGCCGGTCCCGCTGGATGTCACTGGCGAGCGGGATCGGGAGTCGTGGTGAGGTCGAGGTCACGTGGGTGGCACTCGCGGAGCTGCGCCGCCGGTGCGGCATGGATCACGCGCGCGCGGCGCCACCTGGTCCCTCGTCCAGTTGCCGCAGTGCCGCTCGTACCCGGTCGGCTTCGTGGGTGCCGAGTTGGGTGTGGATAGCCAACGCCTGTTGCCAGTGCGCCCGTGCCTGGCCGGTGTCGCCCTCGGCGTGGTGGGCGGCGGCCAGCCCGTCGTGCGCGTGTGCCTGTTCGTAGGGGTCGCCGATCTCGGTGGCGACGGCGAGCGCGTCGGTGTGGTATCGGCGGGACGCGTCCGGTCGGCCGGCCGCCTGTAGCGCCGCGGCCAGCCCGTTGAGCGCCGTGGCCTCGCGCACGCGGGTGCCACCCTGACGCTGCAGCGCCAGGGCCTGCTCGTGGTACTCGATGGCCGGTGCCAGGGCGCCGCGTAGCCGCAGGACGGTGCCGAGGTTGGTCAGCGCGCTCGCCTCACCGGCCCGGGATCCGTTGTGCCGGTAGAGTGCCAGGGCCCGTTCGTGCTCGGCAGCGGCCAGTGCCAGATCGCCCTGGCGCTGGTGGACCTGGCCGAGGTTGTCCAGCGCGTCGGCTTCGACGTTGGTGTACCCGTTCGCGCGGCAGAGTGTCAGGGCTTGCTCGTGGTATCCGGCCGCTCGGGACAGCTGGCCCAGCATCATGTCGATGACGCCGAGATGTGTCAGCGTGCGTGCCTGGCCGATCGCGTTGTCCGTCTCCCGGTGGAGGGTCAGGGCGCGCAGGTTGTTCCTGACCGAGCGCGTCAGCTCACCCAGGATCCGGTGGACGAAGCCGAGGTTGGTCCGCGCGTCCGCTTCCCCACCCCGGTCTCCGCTGTCATGGAAGATGTCGGCGGCCTGTTCGTAGTAGCCGGCCGCCTGCCGGAACTGGGCGCGCCACCAGTACACGGCGGCCAGGTTGTTCAGCGCGCGGGCCTCGCCGGGGCGGTCACCGTCCTGTTGCGCGGCCTGACGCGCGTGCGTGTGTATGGTCAGCGCCTCGGTGTGGTGCCCGCACAGGTCCAGGTAGCGGAATACGGTCTGCGAGAGTTGGACGGTGTGGCGGGGCCAGCCGTGGGTGGCGGCGTGCACGCATACCGCCACGAGGTTGCTGCGTTCGGCGTCCAGCCACCGCCGGGCGGTGTCCGCATCGGACAGTGGCGGCACCGGTGTACCGGCCGGCGCGACCCGCGGCCGTTTGTGGACCTCGGCGGGGTGCAGCACGTCCATCGCGGCGGCGGCCGCGGCCAGGTAATAGTCGAACAGCCGGCCGCGGGCCGCCCGCCGGGCCGAAGGGCCGTCCTCGGTCTCGGCGAGATCGGTGGCGTACGCCCGCAGCAGGTCGTGGCTGGTGTACCGGCCGGGTCCGTCGGCCTGGACGAGATGGGCGCGGGCCAGCAGCGTGCACAGTCGCCGGGCCTGCTGCACCGGCGTGTCCGCGAGCGCCGCCACCGCGTAGGTGTCGAAGCCGGGGCCGGGGTGGCAGCCCAGGAGCCGGAACGTGCGGGCCGCCGGCTCGGGCAGCCCGTGGTAGGACCACGAGAACACCGAGCGGGTGGCGGTGCGGACGTCGCCGGCGCTGTCCAGCAGGTCCAGCCTGTGTCGCTGGTCGGCGAGTTCGTCGACCAGCCGGGCCAGGCTGGTGTCGGGGTGGATGGCGGCCAGTTCGGCGGCCACCCGCAGGGCCAGCGGGAGCCGGGCACACTGTTCGGCGAGTTCGGCCGCGGCGACCGGTTCCGCCGCCACGCGGGCGCCGATGAGCCGGCGCAGCAGGGCGATCGCGTCCCGGGCGGGGAGCAGGTCGAGGATCAGCCGGTGCGCGCCGTCCAACGCGACCAGCCCGGCGAGCGAGTCGCAGCTGGTGACCACGGTCAGGCAGGTCGCCGTGCCGGGCAGCAGCGGCCGGACCTGGTCCACGCTGCCCGCGTTGTCCAGCACCACGAGTACCCGGCGGCCGGCCAGCGCCGAGCGGTACTGCGCGGCCCGCTCGTCCTGGTCCAGGGCGATGTCCTGCCCGGCCACGCCGAAGGCGCGCAGGAACCGGGCCAGCGCGTCGGCCGACGACACCGGCTGTTCGGGGTCGTAGCCGCGGAGGTTGACGTACAGCTGCCCGTCCGGGAACCGGTCGGCCATCCGGTGCGCCCACTGCACCGCGAGCGTGGTCTT
>DATEJJ010000882.1:0-8905 GCA_035278125.1 Rugosimonospora sp. | reverse complement strand
CGACCCGGCGCTGCCCCTGGCCCAGCGCTGGGACCGCGCGCTGGAGGTGCTGTCCGCGGCGGCGCCCGGCCCGCGCCGTGCGTTCTGGAAGCGCTGACGGTCAGGTGGCGGCCTGCTCGGGGAGCTGCAGGACCCACCGGTACGCCTGGACCAGGCCGGTGTCGAAGCCGGCCGCGGAGCCCCACAGGAACAGGCGGAACCGGCGGTACAGCGGCTCCCCCCAGCGCCGCGCGACCTCGTCCCGCGCCGCGTCCAGCCGCTGCGCCCAGCGCTTGCAGGTGAGGTAGTAGTTGTGCCGGTCGTCGTCCACGCTGACCAGCTCGAACGGCGACCGCGCCACCTCGCGCAGGTACTGGTGCAGCAGCAGCGGCGAGGAGCGGCCCGGGTACACGTACCGGCTCATGAACGTGGACACGTTGTGCTTGGTACGCATGGCCAGCGCGTCCAGGTACACCCGGCCACCCGGCTTGAGCAGCTCGCCGTACTTGCGCAGGGTGGTGCGGTAGTCGGGCAGGTGCTCGGTCACGCCCATGTTCACGATCGCGTCGTACCGGCGCTCGCTGCGGTACCCGAAGATGTGCTCGCGCACCACCCGCGCCGGCAGCTGCTCGCGGTCGATGAGCCCGTTGAGGTACCGCTCCGACTCCACCGACAGGGTGGTCGTGGTGACCTCGATGCCGCGCTTGCCGGCGTGCTCCAGGAACGCGCCCCAGCCGCCGCCCACCTCCAGCACGTGGTCGCCGGGCTTGACGCCGAGCGCGTCGAGGGCGAGGTCCATCTTGCGGGTCATCGCGTCCTCGAGCGGCTCGTCGTCGTACGCGAACACGCCCTCGGTGTAGCAGCGGTGCCGGGTGTCCAGGAAGGTCAGGAAGAACTCGGAGTCCTCGTCGTAGTGGTGCGAGATGGACCGCCGGTCGTGCTCCTTGTGCCCGCGCAGCATCGCCGGCGCGAACCGGGTGAGCCATGCCACCGGATGAAAGTCACGGAAGAACTGGCGCATCCGCAGCGCCGCGGACAGGTCGCCGTCCACGTCGAGCCAGCCCTGGAGGTACGCGACGGCCACCCCGAACTGGTCCAGGCCGGCCAGAGCCCGGGCACCCTTCGCGTTCCGTACCGTGATGGTGAATTCCGGATCGCCCTGGCCGAACGGGTGTGCCGGAGCACCGGCCGCCGGTGCCACCGCGAAGGGGATGGCCGGTCTGGTCGAGAAGAAGCGCTGGTAACGCCGCTGCAGCGGGGTGATCACGTCAACCACGGCGTCAATGTAACCCGGACCGTGCGAGCGGGCTAGCGGAACTCGGTGGGGCCGCTCCCGGGCGGCCCGATAGCATCGGGTGACCGAAACCTTTGTCGTAAGGAGAGTGCCGTGTCCGTTCCGCGTAGCCCCGCTGTGGCCGACCCCGTCGTCGTCCCGGCCGGGACGACGGCTGCGGACGCGCTGGCCGCCGCCGGGGTGGTCACCTCCGGCCCGCACGCGGCCGTGGTGGTCCGCGACCCCGAGGGTCGGCTGCGGGACCTGTCCTGGGCGCCGCAGGCGGACACCGAGGTGGTGCCGGTGAGCCTGGACGAGCCGGACGGGCTCGCGGTGCTCCGCCACTCCACCGCGCACGTGCTCGCCCAGGCGGTGCAGGACCTGTTCCCCGAGGCGAAGCTGGGCATCGGTCCGCCGATCGACAGCGGCTTCTACTACGACTTCGACGTGGCCCGGCCGTTCCAGCCGGAGGACCTCGACAAGCTGGAACAGCGGATGCAGGAGATCATCAAGTCCGGGCAGCTGTTCCGCCGGCGCCGGTACGACTCGCTGGAGCAGGCCCGGGCCGAGCTGGCCGGGGAGCCGTACAAGCTCCAGCTGGTCGACCTCAAGGGGGATGTGGATGCGAGCGAGGTCATGGAGGTGGGCGGCGGCGAGCTGACCGCCTACGACAACCTGGACCCGAAGACCGGCGCGCGGATCTGGGGGGACCTGTGCCGCGGGCCGCACGTGCCGTCGACCCGCAGCATCGACCCGCGGGCGGTCAAGCTGATGCGCACCGCCGCGGCCTACTGGCGTGGCAGCGAGAAAAACCCGCAACTGCAGCGGGTGTACGGCACCGCGTGGCCCGCGAAGGACGGCCTGAAGGAGTACCTGCGGCTGCTCGACGAGGCCGCCCGGCGCGACCACCGCAAGCTCGGCGCGGAGCTGGACCTGTTCAGCTTCCCCGACGAGATCGGCTCGGGCCTGGCCGTGTTCCACCCGAAGGGCGGGATCATCCGGCGGGAGCTGGAGAGCTACTCCCGGCAGCGGCACGAGGAGTCCGGGTACGAGTTCGTCAACACCCCGCACATCACCAAGGCGCAGCTGTTCGAGACCTCGGGGCACCTGCCGTACTACGCGGATACCATGTTCCCGCCGATGGAGCTGGAGGGCGCGAAGTACTACCTGAAGGCGATGAACTGCCCCATGCACAACCTGGTCTTCCGCTCGCGCGGCCGGTCGTACCGGGAACTGCCGCTGCGGCTGTTCGAGTTCGGCACCGTGTACCGCTACGAGAAGTCGGGCGTGGTGCACGGGCTGACCCGGGTACGCGGGCTGACCATGGACGACTCGCACATCTACTGCACCCGGGAGCAGCGCGACGGGGAGCTGCGCACCCTGCTCGGCTTCGTGCTGGACCTGCTGCGCGACTACGGTCTGGACGACTTCTACCTGGAGCTGTCCACCCGCGACGACTCGGACAAGTTCATCGGCTCGGCGGAGGAGTGGGCCGAGGCGACCGAGACCCTGCGCCAGGCCGCCGAGGCGTCCGGGCTGGAGCTGGTACCCGACCCGGGCGGTGCGGCCTTCTACGGCCCGAAGATCTCGGTACAGGCGCGCGACGCGATCGGCCGCACCTGGCAGATGTCCACCATCCAGCTGGACTTCAACCAGCCCAAGCGGTTCGGCCTGGAGTACCAGGCGGCGGACGGCAGCCGGCAGCAGCCGGTGATGATCCACCGGGCGCTCTTCGGCTCCATCGAGCGCTTCTTCGGCATCCTCACCGAGCACTATGCCGGCGCGTTCCCGGCCTGGCTGGCGCCGGTGCAGGTGGTGGGCATCCCGATCCGGGAGGAGCACGTGCCGCACCTGCGCGGGTTCGCGCAGCTGCTGCGGGCGGAGCACCTCCGGGTCGAGGTGGACGAGTCCGACGACCGGATGCAGAAGAAGATCCGCACCGCGCAGCAGCAGAAGATCCCGTTCATGGCGATCGCCGGGGATCAGGACGTGGCTGACGGTACCGTCTCGTTCCGGTACCGGGACGGGTCGCAGCGCAACGGGGTACCGCTGGACGAGGCGGTGGCGCACGTGGCCGAGGTGGTCCGGTCCCGCCGGAACACCGGACCGTCGGCGGCGGACTGACCGGCCCGTACCATTTGCGGGTGGGCAGCGAACGCGAGGGCGCCCGGCCGGGCTCGGACGGGTGGCAGCGGCTGTGGACGCCGCACCGGATGGCGTACGTCACCGGATCGGACCGGCCGGAGGGCGGGTACGAGCAGCCGGCCGGGTGCCCGTTCTGCCAGGCACCGGCCCTGCCGGAGACGCGCAGCCTGGTGGTGGCCCGGGGCGAGCGGGTGTACGCGGTGCTCAACCTGTACCCGTACAACCCGGGTCACCTCATGGTGTGCCCGTACCGGCACGTGCCGGACTACACCGACCTGGAGCGGGACGAGGTCATGGAGCTGGCCGACTTCACCCGTACCGCGATGCGGGTGATCCGGTCGGTCAGCGGCGCGCACGGCTTCAACATCGGCATGAACCAGGGCGCGGTGGCCGGCGCGGGCATCGCCGCGCACCTGCACCAGCACGTCGTTCCGCGCTGGGGCGGTGACACCAACTTCATGCCGGTGGTGGGGCACACCAAGGTGCTGCCGCAGCTGCTGACGGACACCCGGGACCTGCTGGCCAAGGCGTGGCTGGAGCCGGACGCCCCGGCTTGAGATCGGCATCACCGGTAATCGGGCAGATTAGTTAGCCCAAGGCAACTAATGTGGTGGCTATGAGTCAACCCCGGACTGTCGTGCGCTTTGACCGTGACCATCCCCGGTACAAATGGGTCGCGCTGTCGAATACCACGCTCGGCATGCTGCTCGCCACGGTGAACTCCTCGATCGTGATCATTTCGCTGCCGGCGATCTTCAACGGGATCAGGCTCAACCCGCTGTCCCCGGCCAACGTCAGCTACCTGCTCTGGATGCTGATGGGCTTCCTGCTCGTCTCCGCCGTACTCGTGGTCGCCCTGGGCCGCCTCGGCGACATGTACGGCCGGGTCAAGCTGTACAACCTCGGCTTTGTGGTCTTCACGGTGGCCTCCATCGCGCTCTCGCTCGACCCGTTCCAGCAGGCCGCGGGCGCGCTGTGGCTGATCGGCTGGCGGGTGGTGCAGGCGGTGGGCGGCGCCATGGTCTTCGCCAACTCCACCGCCATCCTCACCGACGCGTTCCCGGCCAACCAGCGGGGCATGGCGCTGGGCGTCAACCAGGTCGCCGCGATCGCCGGCTCGTTCATCGGGCTGGTCCTGGGTGGCCTGCTCGCCGAGTGGGACTGGCGCGCCGTGTTCTGGGTGAGCGTGCCGATCGGCGTGGTCGGTACCGTCTGGTCCTACCTGTCCCTGCACGAGCTGGGGGTACGCACCCGGGGGCGGCTGGACTGGCCGGGCAACATCACGTTCGCGGTGGGCCTGTCCGCGCTGCTGGCCGGCATCACCTACGGCATCCAGCCGTACGGCGGGCACAGCACCGGCTGGACCAACCCGTGGGTGATAGCCGGGCTGGCCGGCGGCGTCGCGCTGCTGGCCGCGTTCGCGGTGGTGGAGTCACGGGTCGCCGACCCCATGTTCCACCTGGGCCTGTTCCGCGACCGCACGTTCGCCTTCGCCAACCTGGCCGGGCTGCTCGCCTCGGTCAGCCGGGGCGGGATGCAGTTCATGCTGATCATCTGGCTGCAGGGCATCTGGCTGCCCCTGCACGGGTACGACTACGCGGCCACCCCGCTGTGGGCGGGCATCTACCTGCTCCCGCTGACCGTCGGCTTCCTGGTCGCCGGGCCGGTCGCCGGCTGGCTGTCCGACCGGTACGGGCAGCGCCTGTTCGCGGTGGGCGGCGCGCTGGTCACCGCGGCCAGCTTCGTCGCCCTGGTGCTGCTGCCGGTGGACTTCCCGTACTGGCTGTTCGCCGCCATCATCGCGGTCAACGGGCTGGGCTCGGGGCTGTTCAGCTCGCCCAACGCCTCGGCCGTGATGGGCTCGGTGCCGGCCAGCCAGCGGGGTGCCGCGGCCGGCATGCGGGGCACCTTCTTCAACTCCGGTGCGGCGCTGTCCATCGGCGTGTTCTTCTCGCTGATGATCATCGGCCTGGCCGCGACCCTGCCGCACACCCTGACCAGCGGCCTGGAGCAGCAGGGCGTACCCGCGCAGGTGGCCGCCCAGATCGGCAACCTGCCGCCGGTGGGCAGCCTGTTCGCCGCGTTCCTCGGGTACAACCCGCTGGGTTCGCTGCTCGGCCCGAGCGGCGTGCTGCAGCACCTGCCCGCGGCCAACGCCGCCCACCTGACCGGCAAGCAGTTCTTCCCGCACCTCATCTCGGGGCCGTTCCACCACGGCCTGGTGGTCGTGTTCATCGCCGCCGCCGCGATGAGCGTGATCTCCGCGATCGCGTCCACGGTGGGCCGGTCCACGCCGCGCCAGCCGGCCCCGACGCCGGTCGTGACCGCCTCCCCGACCGTGGAGACCGCCGTACCGGCCGCCGGCTGAGCCGGCCCGGTTGACCCCGGCCGGCCCGCCGCCCTGGAGAAGCTGCTCAGGCGGTGGGCCGGCCGGGGGTTGGCGGGTGGCGCTCAGCCGTGCGCGGCCGCGTGCTCCTTCTTCACCTGCTCGGCCAGGTGCGTGGGCATCGGGTCGTAGCGGGCGAAGGAGCGGCGGAAGGTACCCGTGCCGGAGGTCATGGCACGCAGCTCCACCGCGTACCGGACCAGTTCGGTGGCGGGTACCTCGGCCCGTACCACGGTCTTCTCGTTCTCCGACTCGGTGCCGAGCACCCGGCCCCGGCGGCTGGACAGGTCGCTCATCACCGCGCCCACGAACGCGTCCGGTACCCGGATCTCGATCACGTCGACCGGCTCCAGCAGCGTGACCTGCCCCTTCTCCGCGGCCTCCTTGAGCGCCATGCTGCCCGCGGTCTGGAACGCCGCGTCCGAGGAGTCCACGCTGTGCGCCTTGCCGTCGAACAGGGTGACCCGCAGGTCGACCACCGGGTACCCGGCGACGATCCCGCGCTCCATCTGGGTGCGTACCCCCTTCTCCACGCTCGGGATGTAGTTGTTGGGTACCGCCCCGCCGACCACCTTGTCCTGGAACTCGAAGCCGGAGCCCCGGGGCAGCGGCTCCACCGTGATGTCGCAGACGGCGTACTGGCCGTGCCCGCCGGACTGCTTGACGTGCCGCCCGTGCCCCTTGGACGGGGCCGCGAACGTCTCCCGCAGCGCCACCTTCACCGGTTCGGTGTCCAGCTCCACCCCGCCCGAGCGCAGCCGGTCGAGTACCACGTCCGCGTGCGCCTCGCCCATGCACCACAGCACCAGTTGGTGGGTCTCCGGGTTGCGCTCCAGCCGCAGCGTCGGGTCGCCGGCGACCAGCCGGCTCAGGTTCTTGGCCAGCGCGTCCTCGTCGGACCGGGTCTTCGCCACGATGGCCACCGGCAGCAGCGGCTCCGGCATCTCCCACGCCGAGATGAGCAGCGGGTTCTCCTTGGCGGAGATGGTGTCCCCGGTCTCCGCCGAGGTGGACTTGGTGATCGCGCACACGTCCCCGGCCACGCACGTCTGCACCTCGCGCAGGTTCGCCCCCAGCGGCGAGTACAGGTGCGCGATGCGCTCGTCGGCGTCGTGGTCGGCGTGCCCGCGCTCCTCCAGCCCGTGCCCGACGATGTGCACGCTGGTCTCCGGCTTGAGCGTGCCGGAGAACACCCGGACCAGGGACACCCGCCCCACGTACGGGTCGATGGTGGTCTTCACCACCTCGGCCACCAGCGGGCCGTTCGGGTCGCAGCTCAGCGGGGCGCGCGGCGAGCCGTCGATGCCGGTCACCGGCGGCAGGCTGTGCTCCAGCGGCGACGGGAACGCGCTGGTGAGCACCTCCAGCAGCGCGTCGAGGCCGAGCCGGGTATCGGCGCACACCGGGATCACCGGGTAGAAGGACCCGCGGGCCACCGCCTTCTCCAGGTCCTCGATGATCACCGCGGCCTCGATCTCCTCGCCGCTGAGGTAGCGGTCCATGAGCGACTCGTCCTCGCTCTCCGCGATGATCCCTTCGAGCAGTTGGTTGCGCGGGTCGCCGATGGCGGTCACGTGCTCCGGGTCGGGGTCCCGCTCGGTGGCGGTGGTACCCCCCGAGTAGTCGAAGACGCGCTGCGAGATCAGGCCGATCAGGCCGGCCACCGACTCGCCGTCGTCGCCGTGCAGCGGCAGGTACAGCGGGAGCACGTTGTCGCCGAACGCCCGCTGGCACGCGGCGAGCGTCTCGTCGAAGTCGGCGCGCTGGTGGTCCAGCCGGGTGACCGCGACCGCCCGCGGCATGTCCACCGCGGCGCACTCCTCCCACAACGCGGTGGTGGCCGCGTCCACGCCGTCCACGGCGGATACCACGAACAGTGCCGCGTCGGCCGCACGCAGGCCGGCGCGCAGCTCACCGACGAAGTCGGCGTACCCGGGCGTGTCGAGCAGGTTCACCTTCACGCCCTCGTGCATCACCGGCGCGCAGGCCAGGCTGACCGAGCGCTGCTGGCGTACCGCCGCCGGATCGTAGTCGGAGACCGTGGTGCCGTCGGTGACCGAGCCGGCCCGGCCGACCGTACCGGTGGCGGCGAGCAGCGCCTCCACCAGCGTTGTCTTTCCCGCGCCGGAGTGGCCGACGAACACCACGTTGCGTACCCTGCCGGGCTCGTTCACCACCGGCGCTGGGCCGGTGACCCCTTTCTCTTGGGTTTTCTGCGCCATTGCGCACCTCCCTAGGCTGGTGTCACGCGTCTGCGGGCCGCTGCCACGCCGGCCGCCGCACCCATGCCGCAGAGGACGGCTGGCAACCCGTTGTTACAGTCTTGTTGCGATCTCACACCCCTGGACGCCCCCGGCACAACCCCGACGCGCGGATCCGTCCACCGCGCCGTTGTGGCCACACCGGATTACCTTGAGGGGCGGCGATATGCGCAGGCGGATGCCGCCGATAGGGTGAGAGCGCCATGGCAAAGATCTTCAGCGTTTTCGGTCGGGCGGGGCTGACGCGCGTCTTCGACCCGATGGGCCGGGCCCTGCTCCGCCTGGGCGTCTCGCCCGACGCGGTGACGGTCGCCGGCACGCTCGGCGTGATCGTCGGCGCGGTCGGCTTCGCCGCGCGCGGCCACCTCGTCATCGCCACGATCGTGGTGACCCTGTGCGCGTTCACCGACATGCTGGACGGGTCGATGGCGCGCCAGCGCGGCCGGTCCGGCAAGTTCGGCGCGTTCCTCGACTCGACCATGGACCGGGTGGCCGACGGCGCGGTGTTCGGCTCGATCGCGTACTGGCTGGCCACTCAGGGGCGCTACGCGGCCGTGGCCGCCGCCCTGCTCTGCCTGGTGGCCGGGCAGATCATCTCGTACGCCAAGGCCCGCGCGGAGAGCCTGGGCATGACCGCCAGCGTGGGCATCGCGGAGCGGGCCGAACGGCTGGTGCTGGTGGGGCTGGGCGGGCTGCTGACCGGGCTGGGCGTGAAGTACGCCATCGACGTGGCGCTCTGGCTGCTCGCCGCGCTGTCGGTGTTCACCGTGGCGCAGCGGATGACCACGGTGTACCGGCAGGACCGGCGCACCGCGGCCGAGGCGGCGGCCGGCGGCGCGGCCGGGGCGGCCCACCGGTGAG
>DATEJJ010000881.1:0-2620 GCA_035278125.1 Rugosimonospora sp. | reverse complement strand
GGCAGGAGCGGCGCGCCGTCCACGCAGGCGCCGCGGCCGCGTACCGCCGACCAGGTGCGGCCGGTCACCGGCTCGTGCACCACGCCGAGCACCGGCCGGCGCCGCTCGCACAGCGCGATCCCGACCACGTAGTCGCTCAGCCCCACGGCCAGGTTGTTGGTGCCGTCCAGCGGGTCGACCAGCCAGGTCCAGGCCGCACCGGCCGCGCCGCTGACGCCGGCCTCCTCGGAGATGAGCTGGTGATCCGGGTACGCCGCGCGCAGCCGCCCCAGGATCACCTCCTCGGCGGCCAGGTCCAGGTCCGTCACCAGGTCGCCGGAGGCGTCCTTGGCCCGGGCGCCCAGCGGCCCGTGGCTGCGCGTCCGCAGCAGCTGGCCGGCCGCCTCCGCCGCGTGTACCGCCACGCCGGTGGCCCGGGAGAGGTCCAGCGACGCCGTCTCGTGCATCCGCTCCGTCACGTGAACCTCCAACGATGCCGCTGTGCTAAGGGTGTGCCGCCGCGATGCGGTCGGTGACGGCGCGGGCCGCGCGGGCGGTCTCGGCCGGGTCGCAGCGCCGCCGGGACACCCGGTGGGTACGGCCGCCGAGCGGGCCGAGGGACAGGTCGTGCTGGCCGGGCCGGGTGCGGCCGAGCGCCACGGTGGCGGTCTGCTCGCCGGCCGGTACCACGCTGCGGTGGAAGCGCCCGGCGGGCAGCGTGTACGCGTCGCCCGCGCGGTACACGCCGACCGTGCTGGTGGCCCGGGTCACGGTCCGGCCGGTGACCCGGATCTCGTCCACCTCGCCCAGGCTGTGCACCTCGTACACCCGGTGCGTCGCGGTCCCCGGCGCGTCGCTGACCTCGACCAGCTCGTTGTGTACCCGCCCGAACAGCACGTAGCTGTGCAGGTCCCAGCTGTGCGCGTGGGTGTCGGAGGTGGTCAGCTCGGCCGGCGCGAGGTGCCCGCCCCACAGGTGGACGCAGACGCCCTCCGCACCGCTGCGGCGTACCGGCAGGCAGAGGAAGCCGAGCGGGTGGCGTACCGCGGAAATGTCGCTGGCGCCGGCGGCGATGTCCGCGAGCACGCCGCGCACCCACGAGCGCAGCGGCTCGGCGCTGCCGCCGTGGCCGATCTCCTCAAAGATCTCCGCGTGCCTCACGTCGCGTACGGATTCCTCGCCTTGATCGCCTTCAGGATGATGTCGGACACCTCGCGGTCGCCGAACGAGCGGGGGAGTGGAATTGTCAGGGCACTGAACAGGCGGCGGGTCTGCTCCACCGTGGGCTCGTCGTCGAGGACCACCTGTTTGGCCTGCTCTATCGGAACCTTGCGGGCCTGTTCCCTACTGTACTGCAGCTCGATGTTCCAGCGACGGTAATGGATCTTGTCGCTGTCGATCATCATGGCCGGCACGCTCGGGTCCTCCTGCGTGATGATGACGCAGCTCGACGACAGGTCGGCCCGGAACGTGGACATCAGCGGGGACAGCCATACGTCGATGCGCAGCAGGCCGGAGCGCTGCTGGTGCCAGCACGCGGCCAGGATGGTGGCGTACGACTCCTTGCGGGTGCGGTCGACCGTCCACAGTTCGCCGGTCGCGTCCGGCCGGTCGGAGAGGCTGCGCCGGAACCGCGCGTACAGGTCGCAGACCTCCTCATTGGACGGATCCAGGATCTCGATCCGGAAGTCCAGCGTGCCCCGGCGCCGGCGCGCGTTCTCGATGCACTCGGGCAGGGTCACCGCGCGGATGAACGTACCCGTGCCGCCCTTGAAGTACCACAGGTCGGTGCGCTGCCGCGCCTCCGCCTGTACCTGCCCCACCTCCGCGCCGGTCAGCATGCGTACCATCGACGCCTGGTTGAACGCGGCCCGCGCGCTGCCCACCAGTTCGTCCACCTCGGACAGTTGCCGGGGCAGCTCGCGCAGCACCGCGGCGCTCTGCTGCACCGACTGGTACACCTCCTGCTCGGTGCCGCCGCGCCGCCACCGGTCCCGCAGGATCGACTCGGCGAGCACCGCGAGGGTGAGCAGGATGGCGCTGTCCACCACGCCCTGCGGTACGCCCGTGGTCAGGCCCAGGGCACCGACCGACAGCGCGAGAACCAGGGCCGAGAAGGCGTCGAGATTGCTGGCGACCCAGAGCACGAGCCGCTTCATGTCAGATCCCCAAGGTCCCTAGGCGTAGCTCGCCGGTCATCATAGCGACGGCCGTTTACGCGCGGCCACCACCAGCGAACCGCCCAGGCCGGGCGCGATCCGGGCCAGCGACCGGGACCGCAGCCACCGCCCCGAGGGCAGCTGCCAGGTCACGTAGTTCGAGCGCACCGCGGTCGGCGCGAACCCGGCCCGGCGCAGCAGCTCGCCCAGCAGCGACGCGGTGAACGGCCGGATGTGCAGCCACAGGTACGGGTGCAGCGGGTTGACCTGGCGCGGCGCCCGGCCGCGGAGGAAGCGCAGCCGGTCCTGGGCGGCGGCCAGGTTCGGCGTGGTCACCACGAGGGCGCCGCCGGGCCGCAGCACCCGGCGGCACTCGCCGAGCAGGCGCAGCGGGTCGTAGACGTGCTCGATCAGGTCGCCCATCACCACCGCGGCCAGCGACTCGTGGCGGAACGGCAGCGGCCGCGCCGCGTCCAGGCACA
>DATEJJ010000880.1:0-24344 GCA_035278125.1 Rugosimonospora sp. | reverse complement strand
CAGGGCCGGGGCCAGGCTGGGGTGGGGCCGTTGCCGGTGGGCAGGGGGCGCGGCCGGGGCAGGTGCGGGCGGTACGGGTGGATCCGGTACCGGGGACACCGTTCGGGGTGGCGTACCTCGGGATCAGCCCGACCGTGTCCGGCCTGGCCGTGGGCAGCATGGTGGCCGGCATCGGCTCGGTCCTGGTGTCGCTGCTCGTGTACTGCTTCGGGCTGACCGGGGCCAGCGCCGGCTGGGGGCTGCTGGTGTCCGGCGCGTTCGCCATCCTGGCCGCGTTGGTCGGGGCCGCGGCCCTGGTCACCGGGGTGGTGGCGATCCGGCAGATCCGGCGGGCGCCGGACGAGCAGAGCGGGCGCGGGCTGGCCGTGACCGGCGTGGCGTGCGGGGGCGCCGGGGTGGGATTAACCGTGCTGGGCTTCTTGTTGGTACTTGTCGTGAGTCGCACGTCGTAATGCGGCGGCCGCGGTGCGGATCGACCGGGTAGACTGGGCGACGGAGTGCTCTCGCGGCGCCGTACGGTGACTCAGGACACGGGAAGCCAACGCCGGCCGCCCTCGTTTTGACCTGTGCGCCCACGGTGGGTACTCTTTCCCCTCGTGCCCGGGTTCGCCTGGGCCCCTCGTGCGTGCGCCGGTCTTGGTCGGCGGGCCGAGGCCGAGGTACGGCAACCCCGGCGTTCCGAAAGCGGAGCGGTGGGAGAGCCTGTGGGAACGACACGCCCGACCGCGGGGGTCGGAGCGAGAGCAGACAACCGACGTCGGAGAGACAGCGACAGGGAGACAGGAACCCGGTGCCCACCATCCAGCAGCTGGTCCGCAAGGGCCGCCAGGCGAAGACGAGCAAGACCAAGACGCCGGCGCTCAAGGGAAGCCCGCAGCGGCGCGGCGTGTGCACGCGCGTGTACACCACCACGCCGAAGAAGCCGAACTCGGCCCTGCGCAAGGTGGCCCGCGTCCGGCTGACCAGCCAGATCGAGGTCACCGCGTACATCCCGGGCGTCGGGCACAACCTGCAGGAGCACTCGATCGTGCTCGTCCGCGGCGGCCGGGTGAAGGACCTCCCCGGCGTGCGGTACAAGATCATCCGTGGTTCGCTGGACACCCAGGGTGTCCGCAACCGCAAGCAGGCGCGCAGCCGGTACGGCGCGAAGAAGGAGAAGAGCTGACATGCCGCGTAAGGGCCCCGCGCCGCGCAAGCCATTGGTGGCGGATCCGGTGTACAACTCACCGCTGGTCACTCAGCTGATCAACAAGATCCTCAGCAAGGGCAAGCGGCAGCTGGCGGAGCGCATCGTGTACGGCGCGCTCGAAGGCTGCAAGGACAAGACGGGTACGGACCCCGTCGTGACGCTCAAGCGCGCCATGGACAACGTGAAGCCGACCCTGGAGGTCCGCAGCCGCCGGGTGGGTGGCGCGACGTACCAGGTGCCGGTGGAGGTACGCCCCCCGCGGGCCACGACGCTGGGCCTGCGCTGGCTGGTGACGTACTCCAAGGCCCGGCGCGAGAAGACCATGGTCGAGCGGCTGATGAACGAGCTGCTCGACGCGAGCAACGGCCTCGGTGCCGCGGTGAAGCGGCGCGAGGACACGCACAAGATGGCGGAGTCCAACAAAGCCTTCGCCCACTACCGGTGGTAGATCAACCGCCGGTGGCTCGACGAGACAAAAACGAAGTAGGGATCTGAAGTGGCTGCCGCCGACAACGCGCTCGCCAAGCTCCGCAACATTGGCATCATGGCGCACATCGACGCCGGTAAGACGACGACCACCGAGCGGATCCTGTTCTACACCGGTATCACGTACAAGATCGGTGAGGTCCACGAGGGCGCGGCCGTCATGGACTGGATGGAGCAGGAGCAGGAGCGCGGTATCACGATCACTTCCGCCGCAACCAAGTGCGAGTGGAAGGATCACACCATCCAGATCATCGACACACCCGGCCACGTCGACTTCACCGTCGAGGTGGAGCGGTCGCTGCGCGTACTCGACGGTGCGGTGGCTGTCTACGACGGCGTCGCCGGTGTGGAGCCGCAGACCGAGCAGGTCTGGCGGCAGGCGGAGAAGTACCACGTGCCGCGGATGTGCTTTGTCAACAAGCTCGACCGCACCGGTGCCGACTTCTTCCGCTGCGTCGACATGATGGTCACCCGGTTGAACGCCACGCCGCTGGTGCTGCAGCTGCCGATCGGCGACGAGCACGACTTCGTCGGCGTGGTCGACCTGATCGGGATGCGCGCGCTGACCTGGCGTGGGGAGACCCAGAAGGGCGAGGACTACGCGGTCGAGGACGTCCCGGCCGGCATGGCCGACCAGGTCGCCGAGTACCGGGAGAAGCTGCTCGAGACGCTGTCCGAGGCCGACGACACCATCCTGGAGAAGTACCTGGAGGGTGAGGACCTGTCGATCGAGGAGATCAAGGCCGGCATCCGGCGGGCCACGATCGCGGGCAAGCTCAACCCGGTGGTCTGCGGCTCGGCGTTCAAGAACAAGGGCGTGCAGCCCATGCTCGACGCCGTGGTCGACTACCTGCCGTCGCCGCTGGATGTTCCGGCGATCGAGGGTACGGCCACCGACGGCGAGACGCCGATCCGGCGCCAGCCCAGCGTGACCGAGCCCTTCTCCGGCCTGGCCTTCAAGATCCAGACCGACCCGCACCTGGGCAAGCTGACCTACGTGCGGGTGTACTCCGGCAAGGTGGACTCCGGGTCCCAGGTCATCAACTCGACCAAGGACCGTAAGGAGCGCATCGGCAAGATCTACCAGATGCACGCCAACAAGCGGGAGGACCGCCCGTCCGCCCAGGCCGGCGACATCATCGCGATCCAGGGCCTGAAGCAGACCACCACCGGTGACACGCTCTGCGACCCGGCGCACACGGTGATCCTGGAGTCGATGACCTTCCCCGAGCCCGTCATCTCGGTAGCGATCGAGCCGAAGTCAAAGGCCGACCAGGAGAAGCTGGGTACCGCCATCCAGAAGCTGGCCGAGGAGGACCCGACCTTCCGCGTCCGCAACGACGAGGAGACCGGACAGACGGTCATCTCCGGCATGGGCGAGCTGCACCTGGAGATCCTGGTCGACCGCATGAAGCGGGAGTTCCGGGTCGAGGCCAACATCGGCAAGCCGCAGGTGGCGTACCGCGAGACCATCCGGCGCGCGGTGGAGAAGGTCGACTACACGCACAAGAAGCAGACCGGTGGTTCCGGGCAGTACGCGAAGGTGCTGATCAACCTGGCGCCGCTGCCGCTGACCTCGGACGGCCCGACGTACGAGTTCGTGAACGCGGTGACCGGCGGCCGCATCCCGAAGGAGTTCATCCCTTCGGTGGACGCCGGTGCCCAGGACGCGATGCAGTACGGCGTGCTCGCCGGGTACCCGCTGGTGGGCATCAAGTTGACGCTCGTGGACGGCCAGTACCACGAGGTCGACTCGTCCGAGATGGCATTCAAGATCGCCGGTTCGATGGTGCTGAAGGAGGCGGCCCGCCGGGCCGATCCGGCACTGCTCGAACCGATGATGTCCGTCGAGGTCGTCACCCCGGAGGAGAACATGGGTGACGTCATCGGCGATCTCAACTCCCGCCGCGGCATCATCCAGGCGATGGAGGAGCGCGGCGGTGCCCGCGTCGTCCGTGCCCTGGTGCCGCTGTCGGAGATGTTCGGCTACGTCGGCGACCTGCGGTCGAAGACCCAGGGCCGGGCGAGCTACTCGATGCAGTTCGACTCCTACGCCGAGGTTCCGCAGAACGTGGCGAAGGAGATCATCGCGAGGGCGACGGGCGAGTGATCGCCCGCCGCACCCGCGGGCGGGCTGCGACGCACCGGGCCTGAAGGCTGAACCGGCCGCAAGACCCACCGACAAGGTCGGCCGCCAGCGGCGGCGGACGTACGAACCAAGAGGTCCTTGAGGAGGACACCAGTGGCGAAGGCGAAGTTCGAGCGGACTAAGCCGCACGTCAACATCGGCACCATTGGTCACATTGACCACGGGAAGACGACGCTGACCGCGGCCATTACCAAGGTCCTGCATGACAAGATGCCCAACATCAACCCTTACACGCCGTTCGATGAGATCGACAAGGCGCCGGAGGAGAAGGCTCGGGGCATCACCATCTCGATCGCACACGTCGAGTACCAGACCGAGGCGCGGCACTACGCACACGTCGACTGCCCCGGGCACGCCGACTACATCAAGAACATGATCACCGGCGCGGCGCAGATGGACGGCGCGATCCTGGTCGTGGCGGCGACCGACGGCCCGATGCCGCAGACCCGCGAGCACGTGCTGCTGGCCCGCCAGGTCGGCGTGCCGTACATCGTGGTGGCGCTCAACAAGAGCGACATGGTCGATGACGAGGAGCTGCTGGAGCTGGTCGAGCTCGAGGTCCGCGAGCTGCTCTCCGCCCAGGAGTACCCGGGCGACGACCTGCCGGTGGTCCGCGTCTCCGCGCTCAGGGCGCTGGAGGGCGACCCCGAGTGGTCGGACAAGCTCATGGAGCTGATGAACGCGGTCGACACCGCCATCCCGCAGCCGGTACGCGAGACCGAGAAGCCGTTCCTGATGCCGATCGAGGACGTTTTCACGATCACCGGTCGCGGTACGGTCGTGACCGGCCGGGCCGAGCGCGGCGTCCTCAAGCCGAACGAGGAGGTCGAGATCGTCGGCATCAAGCCGAAGTCGATGAAGACCGTCGTCACCGGCATCGAGATGTTCCGCAAGCTGCTCGACGAGGCCCGCGCGGGCGAGAACGTCGGTCTGCTGCTGCGGGGCATCAAGCGCGAGGACGTCGAGCGCGGCATGGTCGTGGTCAAGCCGGGCACGAACACGCCGCACACGGAGTTCGAGGCGACCGTCTACATCCTCTCCAAGGAGGAGGGTGGCCGGCACACCCCGTTCTTCCAGAACTACCGTCCGCAGTTCTACTTCCGGACCACGGACGTCACCGGCGTCGTCACGCTGCCCGAGGGCACCGAGATGGTCATGCCGGGCGACAACACCTCGATGACCGTGCAGCTCATCCAGCCGATCGCGATGGAGGAGGGCCTCAAGTTCGCGATCCGCGAGGGTGGCCGTACGGTCGGCGCGGGCCGGGTTACCAAGATCATCAAGTGAACTAGGTTACCCTGATTTCGTATGTCGTACCTCAATGCGGCATACTAGTCAGGTTGCGCGTAGCGCGGGGTGGCTGGCGTAGGTCGGCCACCCCAGCGTGGCGCCCGGCGTGCCGGGTGCCTTCCGACCATCGCAATGGTCAGCTTCGCTCGGATCACTCGGGGCGGAGCCTGGCTGCCGGGTACGACACGCCCGACCGCGGGGGTCGGCCGGGTATCGCGCCGGACGGCAGCGAAAGCGAGCGACGGGAGCAGGCGCTCCCGTGGGGCATCGAGAGAAGGAACAGAAGCCACCATGGCGGGACAGAAGATCCGCATCCGGCTCAAGGCATACGACCACGAGGTCGTGGACTCCTCGGCGCGCAAGATCGTGGAGACCGTGACGCGTACCGGCGCGCAGGTCGCGGGCCCGGTGCCGCTGCCCACGGAGATCAACCGCTACTGCGTGATCCGCTCGCCGCACAAGTACAAGGACTCGCGCGAGCACTTCGAGATGCGTACGCACAAGCGTCTGATCGACATCATCGACCCGACCCCGAAGACGGTGGACTCGCTCATGCGGCTCGACCTTCCGGCTGGCGTCGACATCGAGATCAAGCTGTAGGGACTCAGGACTTATGGACAGGCAAGTCAAGGGCATCCTGGGCGCCAAGCTCGGCATGACCCAGGTCTGGGACAACAACAAGGTTGTCCCGGTGACCGTGGTGCAGGCCGGACCGTGCGTCGTGACCCAGGTGCGCACCGCGGACAAGGACGGGTACGCCGCGGTACAGATGGCGTACGGCGCGATCGACCCGCGCAAGGCCAACAAGCCGGTCAGCGGGCACTACGCCAAGGCCGGCGTGGCGCCGCGGCGGCACATCGTCGAGCTGCGCACCACCGACGCCAGCGAGTACGAGCTGGGCGCCGAGGTCACGGTCGAGTCGTTCCAGCCCGGCCAGCCGGTGGACGTGACCGGCAAGACCAAGGGCAAGGGCTTCGCCGGCGTCATGAAGCGGCACGGCTTCCACGGCCTGCGGGCCAGCCACGGTGTCGAGCGCAAGCACCGCTCGCCGGGCTCCATCGGCGCCTGCGCCACCCCGGGACGGGTGTTCAAGGGGGTACGGATGGCGGGCCGCATGGGTGGCGTGCGCTTCACCGTACAGAACCTGACCATCCAGGCGATCGACCCGGAGAAGAACCTGATCCTGGTGAAGGGTGCCATCCCGGGTCCGGCCGGCGCGCTGGTGCTGGTACGCAGCGCCGCCAAGAAGGGCGGTGCGGTCAAGTGAGCACAGTGGACGTCTACAACCACGAGGGCGCCAAGGCGGGTACCCGCGAGCTGCCGGACGAGATCTTCGACGCGCAGGCGAACATCCCGCTGATGCATCAGGTGGTCATCGCCCAGCTGGCCGCGGCGCGCCAGGGTACGCACAAGGCGAAGACGCGCGGCGAGGTGTCCGGCGGCGGCAGGAAGCCATACAAGCAGAAGGGCACCGGCCGGGCGCGCCAGGGTTCGATCCGCGCACCGCAGTTCACCGGCGGTGGCGTGGTGCATGGCCCGGTGCCACGGGACTACAGCCAGCGGACGCCCAAGAAGATGAAGGCGGCCGCGCTGCGCGGTGCGCTCTCCGACCGGGCGCGCGAGGGGCGGGTACACGTCATCGAGTCCTTTGTGGACGGTGACACGCCCTCGACCAAGGCGGCGCTGACCGCGCTGCGGGCGGTGACCGAGTCCCGCAAGGTGCTGGTGGTGCTCACCGGCGGCGACGAGATCAGCTGGCTCTCGCTGCGCAACGAGCCGACGGTGCACCTGCTGGAGGCCGGCCAGCTCAACACGTACGACGTGCTCGTTGCCGACCAGGTCGTGTTCACGGGCGAGGCGCTGGACGAGTTCCTGGCGGCTCGCCGGCCGACGACATTTGCGGAGTCGGCCCAGGTGACGCTCGACAGCATCGGCACTCAGGAGGCGGAGCAGTGACCACTGTCGCCGATCCGCGCGACATCATCATCGCGCCGGTCATCTCGGAGAAGAGCTACATCCAGCTCAACCAGAACTGGTACACGTTCCTGGTCGACCCGCGCGCGAACAAGACGCAGATCAAGATCGCTATCCAGCAGATCTTCAACGTCCGCGTGGAGACCGTGAACACGCAGAACCGCCAGGGCAAGCGCAAGCGGACCCGTACCGGCTTCGGGAAGCGGAAGGACACCAAGCGCGCGCTCGTGAAGCTCGCCGACGGTGACCGGATCGAAGCCTTCGGCGGACCGGTGAGCTGAGGGGTAACGACTGATGGCTATTCGTAAGTACAAGCCGACGACGCCGGGCCGCCGCGGCGGCAGCGTCGCCGACTTCGCCGAGATCACCCGGTCCACGCCGGAGAAGTCGCTGCTGGTACCGCTGCACAGCAAGGGCGGGCGCAACGTGCACGGCAAGGTCACCGCCCGGCACCAGGGCGGCGGCCACAAGCGCCAGTACCGCCTGATCGACTTCAAGCGGGTCGACAAGGACGGGGTACCGGCGAAGGTCGCGCACATCGAGTACGACCCGAACCGGACCGCGCGCATCGCGCTGCTGCACTACGCCGACGGCGAGAAGCGGTACATCCTCGCGCCGAAGGACCTCAAGCAGGGCGACCGCGTCGAGTCGGGTACCGGCGCCGACATCAAGCCGGGCAACAACCTGCCGCTGCGCAACATCCCGGTGGGTACCACCGTGCACGCGGTGGAGCTGCGCCCGGGCGGCGGCGCCAAGATGGCCCGCTCGGCCGGTGCCGGCATCCAGCTGCTCGGCCGCGAGGGCAACTACGCCACGCTGCGCATGCCCTCCGGCGAGATCCGGCGGGTGCTGGTGCTCTGCCGCGCCACGGTCGGCGAGATCGGCAACGCCGAGCAGTCGAACATCAACTGGGGTAAGGCGGGCCGGATGCGCTGGAAGGGCAAGCGCCCGACGGTGCGTGGCGTCGCCATGAACCCGATCGACCACCCGCACGGCGGTGGCGAGGGCAAGACCTCCGGCGGTCGCCACCCGGTGAACCCGAAGGGCAAGCCCGAGGGGCGTACCCGTCGCAAGAACCAGCCCAGCGACAAGCTGATCGTCCGCCGTCGCTACGCCAACCGGAAGCGGGGTTAACAACCATGCCGCGCAGCCTGAAGAAGGGCCCGTTCGTCGACGACCACCTGATGAAGAAGGTGGAAGTGCAGAACGACCGGAACTCCAAGAACGTCATCAAGACCTGGTCGCGCCGGTCCACGATCGTCCCCGACATGCTCGGGCACACGATCGCGGTGCACGACGGGCGCAAGCACGTACCCGTCTTCGTGACCGAGTCCATGGTCGGGCACAAGCTGGGCGAGTTCGCCCTGACCCGGACGTTCAAGGGGCACGAGAAGGACGACCGCAAGAGCCGGCGCCGGTAGGAGAGGGACACTTCGATGCCAACGAAGACGGACGCCGTGCTGCCGGGCGCGCGCGCGATCGCGCGGTACGTGCGCGTATCGCCGACCAAGGCGCGCCGCGTGGTGAACCTCGTCCGCGGCCTGCCCGCGAAGGAGGCGCTCACCGTGCTGCAGTTCGCGCCGCAGGCGGCGAGCGAGCCGGTGTACAAGGTGCTCGCGTCGGCCATCGCCAACGCCGAGAACAACGAGCGGCTCGACCCGGACTCGCTGCTGGTCAGCGAGGCGTACGTGGACGAGGGCCCGACGCTCAAGCGGTTCCGGCCGCGGGCGCAGGGGCGCGCGTACCGGATCCGCAAGCGGACGTGCCACATCACGATCGCAGTGGAGTCGGTACAGGTGGCCGGGTCTAACCGGCCGATCCGCCCGGGCGGGCCGGTCAAGAAGGCCGCGCCGGCCAAGGCGGCACAGCAGGAGGCGGCGACGGCTGCCGAGGAGGAGACCGAGTAATGGGTCAGAAGGTTCACCCGCACGGGTTCCGGCTCGGCATCTCGACCGACTGGAAGAGCCGCTGGTACGCCGACAAGCTGTACAAGGACTACATCGCGGAGGACGTGAAGATCCGCCGGATGATGTCCAAGGGCCTGGAGCGGGCCGGTATCTCCAAAGTGGACATCGAGCGCACCCGGGACCGGGTCCGCATCGACATCCACACCGCCCGTCCGGGCATCGTCATCGGCCGCAAGGGCGCCGAGGCGGACCGGATCCGGGGCGAGCTGGAGAAGCTGACCGGCAAGCAGGTGCAGCTGAACATCCTCGAGGTGAAGAACCCCGAGTCGGACGCGCAGCTGGTCGCGCAGGCCATCGCCGAGCAGCTGGCCAGCCGGGTCAGCTTCCGCCGGGCGATGCGCAAGTCGATGCAGTCGGCGATGAAGAACACGATCGTCAAGGGCATCCGGGTGCAGTGCTCCGGGCGCCTGGGCGGCGCGGAGATGTCCCGCAGCGAGTTCTACCGCGAGGGGCGGGTACCGCTGCACACGCTGCGCGCCAACATCGAGTACGGCTTCTTCGAGGCGCGTACCACGTTCGGGCGTATCGGCGTGAAGGTCTGGATCTACAAGGGCGACGCGGTACCGGGCCGGGAGAGCCAGCCCGAGCAGCCGACGTCCCGCCCGCGCCGGGAGCGTGGCGACCGTCCCGAGCGGCCGCGCCGGCTGCGTTCGGGCTCGTCCGGTACCACCGCGGGCGGCACCGAGGCGGGTCGGGGTGCCGCCGCGTCCTCCCAGGAGAGTCGCGTGGCCGAAGGCCACTCCTCCCGTGAGGATCAGCGCGTGGCCGAAGGCCACTCTTCCCGTGAGGAACAGACCGCCGCCGAGCCGGCCGCACCACCGAGTGCGCCGGCCGAGCAGGCGACCACCGGCACAGCGCAGGAGGGCTGAGAACAATGCTCATGCCGCGTAAGCCCCCGAAGGGCTTCCGCAAGCCGCACCACCCGGAGCGTTCGGGCGCGGCCAAGGGCGGTACCCGGGTGGTGTTCGGGGAGTTCGGCATCCAGGCGCTGGAGCCCGCGTACGTGACGAACCGGCAGATCGAGGCGGCACGTATCGCGATGACCCGGCACATCCGCCGTGGCGGCAAGGTCTGGATCACGGTCTTCCCGGACCAGGCCCTGACCAAGAAGCCCGCGGAGACCCGGATGGGTTCGGGTAAGGGCTCGCCGGAGTGGTGGGTGTCCAACGTGAAGCCGGGCCGGATCCTGTTCGAGATGTCGTTCCCGAACGAGGGAATCGCGCGGGAGGCGATGCGCCGTGCGATCCACAAGCTTCCGATGAAGTGCCGCATCGTCACGCGCGAAGTGGGTGAAAGCTGATGGCAGCCGGCACCAAGCCAGCGGAGCTGCGCGAGCTGTCCGAAGAGGACCTGGTCGACCGGCTGCGCGAGGCAAAGGCGGAGCTGTTCAACCTCCGCGTGCAGGGCGCGACCGGGCAGCTGGACAACAACCGGCGGCTCCAGGTCATCCGCAAGGAGATCGCCCGCATCTACACGATCATGCGCGAGCGCGAGCTGGGCCTGTCCACGGCTCCGGTGTACGACGCGGAGGGTGAGGAATGAGCGAGCGTAGCGAGCGAATCATGAATGGAGCGCGTCCCGTGCCTCATGACCGGCCGGAGCGAAGCGGAGGACGGGCATGAGCGACGAAGCTGCTGCTGTCGAGCGGCCCCGGCGCAAGGTGCGCGAGGGGTACGTCGTCAGCGACAAGATGAACAAGACCGTCGTGGTGTCCGTCGAGGACCGGGTCAAGCACCCGCTCTACGGCAAGGTCATGCGGCGTACCAGCAAGCTGAAGGCGCACGACGAGCAGAACGCGTGCGGCATCGGCGACCGCGTGCTGCTGATGGAGACGCGCCCGCTGTCGGCCACCAAGCGGTGGCGGGTCGTGGAGATCCTCGAAAAGGCCAAGTAACACGAGTTCCGCCAAGCTCCGCGGACACACCGCGGAGAACTGGCAGACATAGGAGTCAGACGTGATCCAGCAGGAGACGCGGTTGCGCGTCGCCGACAACACCGGAGCCCGGGAGATCCTGTGCATCCGCGTGCTCGGCGGCTCCGGCCGGCGGTACGCGAGCATCGGCGACGTGATCGTGGCGACCGTGAAGGACGCCATCCCGGGCGCCGGCGTGAAGAAGGGCGACGTGGTCAAGGCCGTGGTCGTGCGTACCGCGAAGGAGCGGCGCCGCCCGGACGGCTCGTACATCAAGTTCGACGAGAACGCCGCGGTCATCATCAAGGACGGTGGCGACCCGCGCGGTACCCGCATCTTCGGCCCGGTCGGCCGGGAGCTGCGGGACAAGCGGTTCATGAAGATCATCAGCCTGGCACCGGAGGTGCTGTAACCGTGAAAATCAAGAAGGGTGACACGGTTATCGTGCTGGCCGGTAGGGACAAGAACCGGACCGGCAAGGTGATCGCCGCCTACCCCAAGCTGGACAAGGTCCTGGTCGAGGGCGTCAACCGGATCAAGAAGCACACCCGCGTGCGTACCACCCAGCGGGGCGCCAAGACCGGTGGCATCGTGACCCAGGAGGCGCCGATCCACGTGTCGAACGTGGCCATCCTGGACGAGGACGGCAAGCCGACCCGGGTCGGGTACCGAATCGACGAGAGCGGCAACAAGGTACGCGTGGCCCGCCGCTCGGGTAAGGACCTGTGATGACTGCCGCGACCCCGGAGAAGACCATCCCGCGCCTCAAGGAGCGGTACCGCAGCGAGATCGTGGACGGGCTGAAGAAGCAGTTCGGCTACGGCAACCCGATGCAGGTACCCACGCTCGTGAAGATCGTGGTGAACATGGGTGTCGGTGAGGCCGCGCGTGACGCGAAGCTCATCGACGGCGCCATGCGCGACCTGGCCGCGATCACCGGCCAGAAGCCGCAGTTGCGCCGGGCGACCAAGTCGATCGCGCAGTTCAAGCTGCGCGAGGGCATGCCGATCGGCGCGAAGGTGACCCTGCGCGGCGACCGCATGTGGGAGTTCCTGGACCGGCTGCTGTCCATCGCGCTGCCCCGTATCCGCGACTTCCGCGGGCTGGACGGGCGCAAGCTGGACGGCAACGGCAACTACACGTTCGGCCTGACCGAGCAGTCGGTCTTCCACGAGATCGACCAGGACCGGATCGACCGGACCCGCGGTATGGACATCACGGTGGTGACCACCGCTACGACCGACGACGAGGGCCGGGCGCTGCTCAAGCTCCTGGGCTTCCCGTTCAAGGAGAGCTGACCCATGGCGAAGAAGGCGCTGATCATCAAGGCAGCCGCCAAGCCGAAGTTCGCGGTGCGTGCGTACACGCGCTGCCAGCGCTGTGGCCGGCCCAAGGCGGTGTACCGCAAGTTCGGGCTGTGCCGCGTGTGCATCCGGGAGATGGCCCACCGTGGCGAGCTCCCCGGCGTCTCGAAGGCTTCTTGGTAGACACTCTTCGCCCCAGGCCCCGCCCGGCGGGGAACCGGGGCGAGAAAGGTTAATGACGATCCATGACCATGACTGACCCGATCGCAGACATGCTGACCCGTCTGCGCAACGCCAACCAGGCGTACCACGAGCGGGTGACCATGCCGTACTCGAAGCTCAAGGCGAACATCGCCGAGGTGCTGAAGGCGGAGGGTTACATCGCGGGCTGGGCGGTGCAGGAGCCGGCCGAGGGTACGGTCGGCAAGACCCTGCTGATCGACCTGAAGTACGGCCCCACCCGGGAGCGCAGCCTGGCGGGCATCCGCCGGGTGTCCAAGCCCGGTCTGCGTGTGTACGCGAAGGCGCCGGACCTGCCACGCGTGCTCGGCGGCCTGGGTGTCGCGATCATTTCGACGTCTCAGGGGCTGCTCACCGACCGGCAGGCCCGCAAGCGGAACGTGGGCGGGGAAGTCCTCGCCTGGGTCTGGTAAGCGGGAGGCTGGAAGAACATGTCGCGCATTGGACGCAAGCCCATTCCGGTACCGACCGGGGTCGATGTCAACATCGACGGCCGGACCGTACGGGTCAAGGGCCCCAAGGGCGAGCTGAGCCACGTACTGGCCGAGCCGATCACCGCCGAGCGGGCGGAGGACGGCACGCTGAACGTGGTACGCCCGAACGACGAGCGGCGCGCCAAGGAGCTGCACGGGCTGTCCCGCACCCTGGTGGCCAACATGATCGTGGGGGTCACCGAGGGGTACCGGAAGACGCTGGAGATCTCCGGTACCGGGTACCGCGTGCAGGCCAAGGGGCAGGACCTGGAGTTCGCCCTCGGCTTCTCGCACCCGGTGACCGTCACGGCACCGGCCGGCATCACCTTCAAGGTGGAGCGGCCGACGGTGTTCTCCATCGAGGGCATCGACAAGCAGCAGGTCGGTGAGGTGGCCGCGAACATCCGGAAGATCCGGCCGCCCGAGCCGTATAAGGGCAAGGGCGTCCGTTACCAGGGCGAGGTCATCCGCCGCAAGGCTGGGAAGGCAGGCAAGAAGTAATGACGGCCACACTGTTGAAGCGCCGCAACTCCGGCGGTGTCGCCGGTACGCGCCGGGTCGGCAAGGCGCGCCGTCACTTCCGGGTACGCCGGCGCGTCGTCGGTACCGCCGGGCGCCCGCGCCTGGTGGTCACCCGCTCGCTGCGGCACATCGTGGCGCAGCTGGTGGACGACGGTCAGGGGCGTACCCTCGCCTCGGCGTCCTCCATGGACGCGACGGTGCGCGGCTCCGACGGCGCCAAGAGCGACATCGCCACCAAGGTCGGCACGCTGCTCGCCGAGCGTGCCCAGGCGGCGGGCATCACCAAGGTCGTCTTCGACCGTGGCGGCAACAAGTACGCGGGGCGCATCGCCGCCCTGGCGCAGGCCGCCCGCGAAGCCGGACTCGAGTTCTAGAAGGGAAATCCGTTCTCATGCCAGGTCAACAGCGCAGAGGCGGCGGGTCCGGTGGCGGCGAAGGCGGCGGCCGGCGGGAGAACCGCCGCGAGGGTGGCCGCGGTAACGCGCCCGCCGAGAAGACCCCGCACCTCGAGCGGGTCGTGACCATCAACCGCGTCGCCAAGGTCGTCAAGGGTGGTCGCCGGTTCAGCTTCACCGCGCTGGTCGTGGTGGGCGACGGTGACGGAACGGTCGGCGTCGGCTACGGCAAGGCCAAGGAGGTGCCCGCGGCCATCGCCAAGGGCGTCGAGGAGGCCAAGAAGCACTTCTTCAAGGTGCCCCGGATCGGCTCCACCATCCCGCACCCGGTGCAGGGCGAGGACGCCGCCGGTGTGGTGCTGCTCAAGCCGGCCAGCGCCGGTACCGGCGTCATCGCCGGCGGCCCGGTGCGCGCCGTGCTGGAGTGCGCGGGCATCCACGACGTGCTCTCCAAGAGCCTCGGCTCGTCCAACCCGATCAACATCGTGCACGCGGCCGTGGCCGCGCTGCGCATGCTGGAGTCGCCGGAGAAGATCGCGGCCCGTCGCGGCCTCCCCGTCGAGGACGTGGCGCCGGCCGCCCTGCTGGCCGCCCGGGCGGGAGTGGGGGCGTGAGCATGGGTCGCTTGAAGGTCACCCAGGTGCGGTCCGAGATCGGGTCCAAGCGCAACCAGCGGGAGACGCTGCGCACGCTCGGCCTGAAGCGGATCAACGACGTGGTCGTGAAGGAGGACCGCCCCGAGATCCGGGGCATGATCTTCACGGTGAACCACCTCGTGAAGGTCGAGGAGGTCGAGTAATGACGATCAGGGTCCATCACCTGCGCCCGGCGCCCGGGGCCAAGACGCAGAAGACCCGGGTGGGTCGCGGCGAGGGCTCGAAGGGCAAGACGGCGGGCCGCGGTACCAAAGGCACCAAGGCGCGGTACCAGGTGTCGGCCGCCTTCGAGGGCGGGCAGATGCCGATCCACATGCGGCTGCCGAAGCTGAAGGGTTTCCGCAACCGGTTCCGGGTCGAGTTCCAGGTGGTCAACCTGGAGCGGCTGGTCGAGTTGTTCCCCGAGGGCGGCGCGGTCGGCCCGGCGGAGCTTCAGGCCGCGGGCGCGGTGCGCAAGGGCCGGCCGGTGAAGGTACTCGGCGGTGGCGAGCTGGGCGGCGTGTCGTTCCAGCTGGTCGCGAACGCCTTCAGCACGTCGGCCAAGGAGAAGATCGAGGCCGCGGGCGGAAGCGTCACGGAGGTCTGACCCGGGTACGTGGTTGTGGCGCCTGTACAGTCGAGGTAAAACCGGCTGGCCAGGCGCCGCGATCGTATCCGGGCCGGCGGGCAGGCAGCACATAGCGTTGGGTGCATATACCCGGGGTGGGGCGGGCTGTTAGAGTCCGTTCCCAGCTAGCATTACGAGTCCCTACCATGCGTGTTCACGCGCATGCCAAACCCGTCCCGCCACCCCTTGGCGGCCGCTTCGGCGCAGGAGGAAGAAGTTGCTCTCCGCCTTTCTCAGTGCGTTTCGTACGCCTGACCTGCGCAAAAAGTTGCTGTTCACGGTCGCGATGATCGCGATCTACCGGCTCGGCGCCACGCTGCCGAGTCCCGGGGTGTCCTACGGCAATGTGCAGACCTGCATCAAGGCCGCCTCCAGCAGCTCCAGTGGAGTTTTCACGCTGCTGAACCTGTTCTCCGGCGGCGCGCTGCTCCAGCTCTCGGTGTTCGCGCTGGGGATCATGCCGTACATCACGGCCAGCATCATCCTCCAGCTGCTCACCGTCGTGATCCCGCGGCTGGAGCTGCTGCGCAAGGAGGGCCAGTCCGGGCAGACCAAGATCACGCAGTACACCCGGTACCTGACCCTGGGCCTGGCCATCCTGCAGGCATCGGCGTTCGTCGCGCTGGCCCGCTCCGGCCAGCTCTTCGGCGGCCAGTGCACCGACGCCACCACGACGCCGATCCCGGACAACAACGGGCTGCCCACCTGGCTGACCCTGTGCGTGCTGGTGATCACGATGACCGCCGGTACCGGCGTCATCATGTGGCTGGGTGAGATGATCACCGACCGCGGCGTCGGCAACGGCATGTCGGTCCTGATCTTCACCTCGATCGCGGCCCGCCTCCCCTCCGAGGGCTGGGCGATCTGGAAGAAGAGCCCGTGGACCTTCGCGCTGGTGATGGGTATCGGCGTCGTGGTCATCACCGCGGTGGTCTTCATCGAGCAGGCCCAGCGCCGGGTACCCGTGCAGTACGCGAAGCGCATGGTCGGCCGGCGGATGTACGGCGGCACCTCGACGTACATCCCACTCAAGGTCAACACGGCCGGTGTCATCCCGGTCATCTTCGCGTCGTCGCTGCTCTACCTACCGCAGCTGGCGATGCAGCTGATGGACGCCAACCACCCGAGCCGGCTCTACAAGTTCCTCAAGACCTACATCACCGACCCCAGCAACTGGGTCAACATCTCGTTGTACTTCCTGTTGATCATCTTCTTCACGTACTTCTACGTGTCGATCACGTTCAACCCCACCGACGTCTCGGACAACATGAGGAAGTACGGCGGGTTTGTGCCGGGCATCCGGCCGGGTAAACCTACTGCCGAGTACCTCGACTTCATCCTCAGCCGGATCACGCTCCCGGGCGCGCTGTACCTGGGCATCATCTCGATCCTGCCGAACCTGTTCATCAACCTGGCCGGCGGGAACAGGCAGAACTTCCCGTTCGGTGGCACCGCCGTACTGATCATCGTCGGCGTGGGTCTGGAGACAGTGAAGCAGATCGAGAGCCAGCTCATGCAGCGCAACTACGAAGGGTTCCTGAGGTAGTGGGTAGGCGGAGCGGGCGACGGGGCCCGGTGTCGCGCAGCGCGCGGATCGGCGGCGGGCCGCCCCTCCGGCGTGCCCATAGCGAGGCGGTCTAGGTGCGTCTGGTGCTGGTGGGTCCCCCCGGGGCGGGCAAGGGGACCCAGGCCGAGTTCATCGCCGCTCACCTCGCGGTGCCCAAGATCTCGACCGGGGACATCTTCCGGGCGAACGTGGGGCAGGGTACGCCACTGGGCGTCGAGGCGAAGCGGTTCATGGACGCGGGCCAACTGGTACCGGACGAGGTCACCATCAACATGGTGCGGGACCGGCTCGCCGAGCCGGACGCGGCGGACGGGTTCCTGCTCGACGGGTTCCCGCGTACGCTGCCGCAGGCCGCCGCGCTGGACAAGATGCTCGCCGACCTGGGTACCCAGCTCGACCTGGTGATGGAGCTGGTGGTCGACGAGGACGAGGTGATCCGCCGGATCACCGGCCGCCGGCAGTGCCGGGGCTGCGGCAAGATCTGGCACGTCGAGTTCGACGCGCCCACCCACGAGGGCGTCTGCGACCGGTGCGGTGCTCAGCTGTACCAGCGCGACGACGACAAGCTCGAAGTGATCGAGGAGCGGCTACGGGTGTACCAGCGCGACACGGCGCCGCTGGTGGACTTCTACGGCGCGCAGGGCAAGCTGGTAGGGATCGACGCGACCGGGCCAGTCGAGGACGTCACACTGCGGGCGATCGACGCGCTCCGGTCGTACGGGGGGTAGCTGCGGCACGTGCGTACGGCAAGCCTGGACATCCAGTACAAGTCACCGGAGCAGCTGGTGCGGATGCGGGCCGCCGGCCTGCTCGTGGCACAGACCCTCGACCGGGTACGGGCGGCGGTGGCGGCGGGCGTGTCCACCGCGGACCTGGACGCGCTGGCCGAGGAGAACATCCGGGCGAGCGGCGGTATCCCCTCGTTCAAGGGCTACTACGGGTACCCGGCCTCGCTGTGCACCTCCGTGAACGAGCAGATCGTGCACGCCATCCCGGCGGCCACCCAGGTGCTGCGCGAGGGTGACCTGATCTCGATCGACTGCGGTGCGATCGTGGAGGGCTGGCACGGGGACGCGGCGATCACCGTCGGCGTGGGCGAGATCCGGCCCGAGCTGACTCGCATGATCAAGGTGGCCGAGGACGCGATGTGGGCCGGGCTGGACGCGGCGGCACAGGGTACCGCGAGCGGCCGGGGCCGGCTGACCGACATCTCGGCCGCGATCGAGGCGTCCATCCGGGCGGCCGGCCGGTACGGGATCGTGCGCGGGTACGGCGGGCACGGCATCGGTACCGAGATGCACCAGGACCCGCACATCCTGAACTACGGCCGCCCGGGCAAGGGTCCCCGGCTGATCCCGGGCCTGGCGCTGGCGATCGAGCCGATGATCACGCGGGGCGCGCCGGACTCGGTGGAGCTGGCCGACGGCTGGACCGTGGTGACCCGGGACGGCTCGGTCGCGGTGCACGTCGAGCACACGATCACCCTCTTCGACGACGGCGTCCTGGTCACCACGGCCGCCGACGGCGGCAGGTCTCGCCTCGGCGAGGACGCCCTCACCTCCTGGACCACCTGACCCGCTCTCAGGGTCGGGTCGGGGTGGCTCGACGTGGCCGGTGGATGGCATATTCGTTAGCGTGGCGGAACGGCGGGAGGACCTGCGCGCCGCGGACGCCGACCGGCAGTTCGTGGCCGATCGGCTGCGCGACGCGCTGAACGAGGGGCGGCTCAGCCTCGGTGAGTACGACGACCGGCTGAAGCAGGCGTACGCCGCGAAGACGTACGGGGACCTGGATCGGCTCCTCGGCGACCTCCCCACCGTGGTAGGGCCCCAGCAGAGCCAGGTCGTACCGGCCGGACCGCGACCGGCGCCACCCCAGCAGCGGCCCAGCCAGCAGCAGCCGGCACCGGCGCGGGGCCGCATGGCGGGCTGGCTGGTCGGCGTGTGGAGCGCCTGGCTCGCCGCCGTGTTCATCAACGTGGTGATCTGGCTGCTGGTGTGCGTGTCCGCCGGCAAGCTGATCTACTTCTGGCCGATGTGGGTGGCCGGACCCTGGGGTGCCGTTCTGCTCGCCATGAGCGTGTCGGGCCTGGCCCGGGGCGACCACCAGCGCCAGGATTCCTACGAGCGCTACGCCGAGCGCCGGACCCGGCGGCAGGCGCGGCGCGACCGGCGGATGCGCCGGTACCAGGATCGCTGGAGCTGAACCGGCGGTGGCCGTGGGGGCCGAATTTGCCGCCGCGTATGCACGCGCGTAGACTTGTCCAACGGCGCGCAGCGTCCACTCCGCCATGCCTGTTCAGCGCTTCGACGGGCACGGTGGTTCCGCGGCTGGCGCAGGTGGCAATCCACCTGTGATGGATTCTGTGAGCCTGTCATGAGACCTGACGTCAGGTAGCGGAGGACATGCCAAAGAAAGATGGGGCCATCGAGATCGAGGGCCGCGTGATCGAGCCACTCCCGAACGCGATGTTTCGGGTGGAACTCGCCAACGGCCACAAGGTCTTGGCACACATCAGCGGCAAAATGCGGCAGCACTACATCCGCATCCTGCCCGAGGACCGGGTCGTCGTCGAACTCTCGCCGTACGACCTGACCCGCGGGCGCATCGTCTACCGCTACAAGTGACTGTCGGAAGTCTCGCGTCCGTACCGGAGAAGTAAAGGCATCAGCCGTGAAGGTCAAGCCGAGCGTCAAACGGATCTGCAACAAGTGCCGGGTGATCCGCCGGCACGGCCGGGTCATGGTCATCTGCTCCGACCCGCGTCACAAGCAGCGCCAAGGCTGAAAAGCCAACAAGACAGGTTCATCCCAGCCGCGGAAACGATCGTGGTTCACCTCTGGTCGGAGGCCAGAGCCCGCCTGGGCAGGCGGGACCGGGATGGCACAGACCTCCGCGAGTTCCACGAGGAGTGCGCCCAGCCATGGCACGTCTAGTCGGCGTCGACCTCCCCCGCGACAAGCGGATGGAGATCGCGCTCACCTACATCTTCGGCATCGGCCGCACGCGGTCGAACGAGACGCTCACCGCCACCGGCATCTCGCCGGACAAGCGGGCCAAGGACCTGACCGACGAGGAAGTCGTGCAGCTGCGCGACTACATCGAGGCCAACTACAAGGTCGAGGGTGACCTGCGCCGCGAGGTCGCCGCGGACATCCGCCGCAAGGTCGAGATCGGTTGCTACGAGGGCATCCGGCACCGCCGTGGCCTGCCCGTCCGTGGGCAGCGCACGCGTACCAACGCGCGTACCCGTAAGGGTCCGAAGCGGACGGTCGCGGGCAAGAAGAAGCCCGGCAAGAAGTAAGCACGAGGAGCGCTTAAAACATATGCCACCCAAGGCACGTACCGGCGCCGCCGCCGTCAAGAAGGTACGGCGGAAAGAGCGCAAGAACGTCGCGCACGGACAGGCGCACATCAAGAGCACATTCAACAACACGATCGTGTCCATCACCGACCCGACCGGTGCCGTGATCTCCTGGGCGTCGGCCGGTCAGGTGGGCTTCAAGGGCTCCCGCAAGTCGACCCCGTTCGCCGCGCAGCTCGCCGCCGAGGCCGCCGCGCGCCGGGCGATGGAGCACGGCATGCGCAAGGTCGACGTGTTCGTGAAGGGCCCCGGCTCGGGCCGGGAGACCGCAATCCGCTCGCTGCAGGCCGTCGGGCTCGAGGTCGGCCAGATCGCCGACGTCACGCCGCAGCCGCACAACGGCTGCCGTCCGCCGAAGCGCAGGAGGGTCTGACATGGCGCGTTACACCGGTGCCGACTGCCGGCGCTGCCGCCGGGAGAAGATGAAGCTCTTCCTCAAGGGCAGCAAGTGCGACGGGCCGAAGTGCCCGTTCGAGTCCCGGCCGTTCCCGCCCGGCCAGCACGGCCGCGGGCGCCCCAAGGAGACCGAGTACCTGCTCCAGCTGCGCGAGAAGCAGAAGGCGCGGCGGGTGTACGGCGTACTGGAGAAGCAGTTCCAGCGGTACTACGACGAGGCGGTACGCAAGCCGGGTAAGACCGGTGAGGTGCTGCTGCAGATCCTCGAGTCCCGCCTGGACAACGTGGTCTACCGCGCCGGCTACGCGAAGTCCCGGGACATGGCCCGCCAGCTGGTCAAGCACGGCCACTTCCGGGTCAACGGCCAGAAGGTCGACATCCCGTCGTACCGGGTGGGCGAGCACGACGTCGTCGAGGTACGGGAGAAGTCCCGCGAGCTGACGCCGTTCATCATCGCCGCGGCCGAGGCGGGTTCGAAGACCGTACCGGCGTGGCTGGAGGCGATCCCCGGCCAGCTGAAGGTCCTGGTCCACTCGCTCCCCGCCCGCCAGGTCATCGACACGCAGGTGCAGGAGCAGCTGATCGTCGAGCTCTACTCCAAGTAGTCCCGAACAGACCGCTTCGCGGCTGTCCGGGAGCCCTCCGGCGCGCTGGGCGCGCCTGCGGGGGCGGGCAAGCGAACATCGGAACGCGTCATATAGCGGGCGCGCTACGAACTGGAGGAACTGTAAGTGCTCATCACGCAGCGGCCGACCCTCTCCGAGGAGCCGATCAGCGACACCCGGTCCCGGTTCACCATCGAACCGCTGGAGCCGGGCTTCGGGTACACCCTGGGCAACTCCCTGCGGCGTACCCTGCTGTCGTCCATCCCGGGCGCGGCGGTCACCAGCATCAAGATTGACGGAGTGCTGCACGAGTTCACCACGATCCCCGGCGTCAAGGAGGACGTGGTCGAGCTGGTCATGAACGTGAAGGAGCTGTGCGTCAGCTCCGAGCACGACGAGCCGGTCTCGATGTACCTGCGCAAGCAGGGCCCGGGCGACGTCACCGCGGGCGACATCCAGCCCCCGGCCGGCGTCTCCGTGCACAACGCCGACCTCAAGCTGGCCACGCTGAACGGCAAGGGCCGGCTGGACATGGAGCTGACCGTCGAGCGGGGCCGCGGGTACGTCACCGCGGCGCAGAACAAGCAGGCGGGCGCGGAGATCGGCCGGATCCCGGTCGACTCGATCTACTCGCCGGTGCTCAAGGTCACCTACCGCGTCGAGGCGACCCGGGTCGAGCAGCGTACCGACTTCGACCGGCTGATCATCGACGTCGAGACCAAGGCATCGATCACCCCGCGTACCGCGCTGGCCTCGGCCGGCTCGACCCTCGTCGAGCTGTTCGGCCTGGCGCGGGAGTTGGACGAGACCGCCGAGGGCATCGACATCGGCCCGTCGCCGCAGGACGCGCAGCTGGCCGCCGACCTGGCCCTGCCCATCGAGGAGCTGGACCTGACGGTCCGGTCGTACAACTGCCTCAAGCGGGAGGGCATCAACACGGTCGGCGAGCTGATCGGCCGTACCGAGGCGGACCTGCTGGACATCCGCAACTTCGGCCAGAAGTCGATCGACGAGGTCAAGATGAAGCTGGCCGGCATGGGCCTGGGCCTGAAGGACTCGGCGCCCGCGTTCGACCCGACCCACGTCGTGGACTCCTTCGCCGAGGTGGACTACGACACCGACGACTACCGCGAGACCGAGCAGCTCTGAGTTCCACCAGCTCCGAGCTCGTTTACTAGGGAGACCCACGATGCCCACGCCCACCAAGGGCCCGCGCCTCGGCGGCAGCCCCGCGCACGAGCGGCTGATGCTGGCCAACCTGGCCACGTCGCTGTTCGAGCACGGCAAGATCACGACCACCGAGGCCAAGGCGAAGCGGCTGCGGCCGCTCGCGGAGCGCCTGGTGACCATCGCCAAGCGCGACGACCTCGCGGCGCGGCGGCGGGTACGCCGGATCGTCCAGGAGCGCGAAACCTTCGTCAAGCTGTTCGAGGAGATCGCGCCGCGGTACGTGAACCGCCCCGGCGGGTACACCCGGATCATCAAGACCGGGCCGCGCAAGGGCGATGCGGCGCCGATGGCGATCATCGCGCTGGTCGACGAGGAGATGCCGGTGGCGCCGGCGGCTCCGGCCAAGAAGGCCGCGCGCCAGGCCGCCAAGGCCGAGGCGGTCGCCGCCCTCGCGGGCGACGACGAGCCCGGGACGGCGCCGGAGGCGGCCGGGGTGGACCCCTCCGCGGCCGAGGATGACGACGACGCCAGGGCCTGACATTTCCGGGTACGAGCCCGGTGCTCCCGATGGGGGTACCGGGCTCGTCCGTCTCCGGCTCGACGTGGCGTACGACGGGACGGAGTTCTCCGGCTGGGCCGCCCAGCCGGACCGGCGTACCGTCGCCGGGGTGCTGCTGGCGGAGCTGGAGCGCGTGTTCGCGGCGCCGTCGGGGCTGACCGTGGCTGGCCGTACCGACGCGGGTGTACACGCGACCGGTCAGGTGTGCCACGTGGACGTGCCGGCGGCCACCTGGGCCCGCGCCGGGGGTACCGCGGTCCGGCGGCTGGCCGGGCTGCTCCCGCCGGACGTACGGGTCACCGCCGTGACCGAGGTACCCGGGGCGTTCGACGCGCGCTTCTCCGCGCTGGGGCGGCGGTACGAGTACCGGGTGAGCGATGCGCCGTGGGGCGCCGACCCGCTGGCCGCCCGGTACACGCTGGCCTGGCCCCGGCCGCTGGACCTGGCCGCGATGGGTGCCGCCGCGGGCGGGCTGGCCGGCGAGCACGACTTCGCCGCGTACTGCCGGCGCAAGGAGCACGCGACGACGGTACGGGCGGTGAGCCGGCTGGACTGGCGGCGGGAGTCGGACGGGGTACTCGTGGCGACCGTGGCGGCCGACGCGTTCTGCCAGGCCATGGTGCGCAGCCTGGTCGGCGCGCTGCTCGCGGTCGGGGACGGGCGGCGCGCGGCGGACTGGCCGGCCGGGCTGCTGGTGCGGCGGGAGCGGGCCAGCGAGGTGATCGTGGCGCCGCCGCACGGGCTGACCCTGGTGGCGGTGGAGTACCCGGCCGACCCGGACCTGTTTTCGGCCCGGGCGGTCACCACTCGGGCGCGGCGCTCACTTGGCGGTGGCTGACGCGCTGACCGCGGCCCGGGCCTTGAGGACGGTGCCCTTCAGGTACTTCTCCACCAGGTCGTCGAGGATCGGCCGGATGGTCGCGTCGGAGGCGATGGCCGTACCGTCCGCGCGGGCCACCACGCAGAAGAGCAGGAAGTGCCCGCGCGTGTCCCAGCCGAGCCGGGTGGGGGCGTGCGCGAACACGTCGCTGGCGCCGCCCGCGGCGTACCCGGAGAGCCGCCCCTTGGTGGCGCTGACGCTGGCCTGGATGCCGCCGGCGACCTGCTGGGCGGCGGCCTCGTCGGTCAGGTTGAAGACGCCGGCCGTGACCACGTACACCTGGTCGGGCGAGGTCAGCGTGGCCCGTACCACCTGGGTGCAGCCGGCCTGCTTGAGCAGGTCGGCGAGGTTGCCGACCACGGCGCTGGCGCAGTCGGCGGCGGCCTGGCTGCGTACCAGCGCGTAGGCCCGGCCGGGCTGCGGGGTGACCGTGCCGCCCGGGAACACCTCGGACACGCTCAGCGGCGCCGGATCGGTGCGCTGGCTGGTGATGTCGTGGCCGGTCGGGCCCTGGGCCGCGCCGTCCGCGCTGCTGCCGGAGAACGTGATCCACGCGGCGGCGCCGGCCACCGCGACCAGCGCGACGCTCGCCAGCACGCCCAGCACGGTGGTCCGGCGCGTCCGGGCGCGGGACCGGGG
>DATEJJ010000879.1:0-3175 GCA_035278125.1 Rugosimonospora sp. | reverse complement strand
GACGCGGCGAGCAGGCCGAACAGCAGCGGCAGGGCGGCCAGCGCCGCGAACCGGCGCGGTCGGGACAGGGTCGTACCACCGAACACGACAATCACCTACCCGAATCGTTGATGATATTCGATACGTTAGGCGCCGCGGATGGGCTGTCAACCGCAGCCGGAGGTTTCCCGGCCGCGGTCGACGCCCTTACCGCTACGGGTTCTGCGTGAGCAGGTGTGCCTTGTAGCCTTCGCCGAAGGTGCTGGTGGGGGTGCCGTTCCAGTCGGTGATCAGGTCGTTGCCGCTGCTGTTGCACACCCCCCACGGGTTCCAGGTCCAGGCCAGGTACCCGACGCCGTTCGTGTCGGCCCAGTTCATGACCTGGTCGAGGTAGTCGTGGCCGCAGGAGTTCTGGCCGATCTCGCCGGCCACCACCGGTACCTGCCTGGCCAGCGCGCCGACGTTGGTGTCCCAGCACGAGGTGTTGGAGCAGGAGTTGAAGTTGTACGAGTGCCAGGAGGCCATCAGGTTGCCGGTCGAGTCGGTCGGCTTGAATGCCAGCCACTGCGACAGGTCGTTGGACCAGGCCAGGCCGCCGAGCATGATGACGTTGGTGGCGCCGGTACCGCGTACCGCGTTGACCAGGCTCTGCATGCCGGCGACCGGGTACCCGATGCCGCCGCAGGTGCCGCCGTCGCGCCAGCACTTCCACTCGTTGGTGGCGCTGGCGTACCCGTCGGCGTTGTCCGGCCAGGGCTCGTTGAACAGGTCGAACAGCACGGCGTTGTCGCCCTTGAACGCGGTAGCGACGCTGGTCCAGAACTGGGGCGCGAACTGGGCGTCGGGCATCGGCTTCTGGCAGGTGGCGTTGACGTCGGTGCAGTTGCCGTTGCCGGCGAGGTTGACGCTGCCGTAGCTCCAGTGCAGGTCCAGGATCACGTTCATGCCGCTGGCCACGAGCAGGTTCACGTAGTCCTTGACGTCCTGCTGGTAGGTGGCGCCGCCGGGGGTGCCGTTGGTACCCAGCCAGCACTGCTCGTTGAGCGGGATGCGTACCACGTGGATGTTCCACGGCTTCATCGCGTCGATCATGGTCTGGTCGGCCGGCCCGTCCCACATGCCCTTGCCCTGGACGCAGGCGAACTCGCCGCTGGAGCGGTTGACGCCGAGCAGCCGGTAGGTCTGGCCGGCGGCGGTCACCAGGTGGTTACCGCTGACGTGCAGCGCGGGCGCGGCACCGCCGGGACTGGTACTGGTGCTCGGGCGCGGGCTCGACGGCGACGGGCTGGACGGCGCTGGGCTGGACGGCGACGGGCTCGGCGAGCTGACGCTGCCGTTGCAGGTGGTGCCGTTGAGGGCGAAGGAGGTGGGTACCGGGTTCGTACCGCTCCAGGCGCCGTTGAAGCCGATCGTGGTGGCGGCGCCGGTGGCCAGCGCGCCGTTCCAGCTCATGCTGGCCGCGGTCACGTGCTGGCTGGACTGGGTCCAGGTCGCGTTCCAGCCCTGGGTCACCTTCTGGTTGGCGTCCGGGAAGTCGAACGTCAGGGTCCAGTTCGTGACGGCCGAGCCCAGGTTCGTCAGGGACACGCTGCCGGTGAACCCGCCGGGCCACTGGCTCTGCACCGTGTAGCTGACCGAGCACCCCGTGGTCGCGGCGGACGCCGGGTACGTGACGGCTGCCAACCCGGCCGCGGCCAGTACCCCGACCGCGCCGGAGGCAAGCAGAACTCTTCGATGATTCATCGATTCTCCTCGTCGTGACTCATCATCGATGGAAGCGCTGCCGGGAGGGTGCTCCTGTTAACCGGTTAAGTCAAGCGATCAGCCGGGCATCGACCGGCCGGCCCGACCAGCGTCCGAAACTTTCGGAAGCTATGCTTGCGCCCGATGATCTCAACCGCGACGACCCCGCCGATGGGGTGGAACAGCTGGGACTGCTACGGCAGCAGCGTGACCGAGGCCGAGGTGCTCGCCAACGCCCGGTTCATGGCCGACCGGCTGCGCCCGTACGGGTGGGACACGGTGGTGGTGGACATCCAGTGGTACGAGCCGACCGCGCGCGCCGGCGGGTACAACGCGGGCGCGCCGCTGTGCCTGGACGGGTACGGGCGCCCGGTACCGGCCCCGAACCGGTTCCCCTCGGCGCGCGACGGGCGCGGGTTCGCCCCGCTGGCGGCGCAGGTACACGACCTGGGGCTGCGCTTCGGCATCCACGTGATGCGCGGCGTCCCGCGGCTGGCGGTGCGGGACGCGCTGCCCGTACTCGGCACCGGGTACACCGCGGCCCAGGTGGCCGACCCGGGGTCGACCTGCGCGTGGAACACCGACAACGTCGGGCTGGACCACGACCACCCGGGCGCGCAGGCATACTACGACTCGCTGTTCGCACAGTTCGCCGCGTGGGGGGTGGACTTCGTCAAGGCGGACGACATGCTCTACCCGTACCACGCGCGGGAGATCGCCGCCTTCTCCCGGGCGCTGCGCGGGTGCGGCCGGCCGATGGTGCTGAGCCTGTCCCCCGGCCGGGCGCTGTCCCTGGAGTACGCGGAGCACCTGCGTACCCACGCGGACATGTGGCGGGTATCGGACGACCTGTGGGACCGCTGGCCCGACGTACGCGCGCAGTTCGACCGGATGGCGATGTGGGCGCCGTACGCCGGGCCGGGCCGCTGGCCGGACGCGGACATGCTGCCGCTGGGCCGGATCGGCATCCGGGCCGAGCGCGGGCCGGACCGGTCGAGCCGGCTGAGCCGGGTGGAGCAGCAGACCCTGCTGACGCTGTGGTGCGTCGCCCGCTCCCCGCTGATGTTCGGCGGCGACCTGCCGGGTACGGACCCGGAGACGCTGGCGCTGCTGACCAACTCCGCCGCGCTGGGGGTGCTGTCCACCAGTACGGGCAACCGCCAGGTGCTGCGGGACGACGATCTCGTGGTGTGGACCGCGGAGCGGACCAGCGGGCCGGGCCGCTACGTGGCGTTGTTCAACGCGGGCGAGCAGCCGCTGGACGCGCACGTGCCGTGGGCGGCGATCGGGTGCGCGCCGGGCGGCCGGGGCACCGACCTCTGGGCCGGTACCGGCGTTCCCGGCGGCGGCAGCGGCCTGGCCGCGAGCCTGCCCCCGCACGGGAGCCTGCTGCTCCTCGTGGAGCCTGCCTAGCCGCGGCGGGGGCGGTGGCGGCGGCCGGCGCGGCGACGCG
>DATEJJ010000878.1:0-9103 GCA_035278125.1 Rugosimonospora sp. | reverse complement strand
CGGACCCGCCACCCGGCCCGGTCGCGGGCGGGGGCGCCGCACCACCGGTCGCGGCCGTGGTCGCCGATGCTTGACTTGTCGCGGTACCCAGGATGAAGACCAGCTTCGGCGCCACGTTGAGCCACGGCGTCAACTGGGTGGACAGGTCGGCCGGCAGCAGGGCGAGCACCGGGTCCAGCAGCGCGCCCAGGCCGAGCTTGTTGCGCAGCACCGAGGTGTCGACGGTGAGGGTGAGCCCCCGGCCGGTCACGGCGCCGCCGGTCTTCGTCACCGTGGGTGCGCTCAGGCTCAGGCCGAGGTCGGCCAGTGCGTTGCTGGCGACCGCCGGCAGCGCGGGCAGCGCGGTCACGCCGAGCGGTGATGCGACACCGTCCTGGTTGACCGCGATCGGCTGGCCCGCGACCGTCAACGACTGCCAGGTGACCGAGCCGGTGCCGGTACCCCGGGTGCCGTCGCTGTCCGCCTCGGTGTCGGTGCGCAGCCCGTCCACCTTCACCAGGCCGCCGAGCAGCGACACCGAGCCCGCCGTCGCGTACGCCGTCGCGGTCACCTTGTCGCTGGCCACGCTCGCCTGGCTCTGCGAGCTGACGGACTCGGTGGACACCAGCGCGGTGGGTACGGTCACGCCGGGCGGGGGGAGCGTGGGCAGGGCCGGTGTGCTGGGCTTCGCGAGGTACGCCGACGCCCGCACCGACGAGCCGTCCGCGTGCGTGGACATGCCGGTACCGGGTACCGGCTCCTGCCTGGCGTCGGCCGGACCACCGGGCGCGGACGCCTCCACCTTCACCGGGTACGTGGCGTCGGGGTTCTTGAGCAGGGTGGGCAGCCCGTACCCGACACCGTCACCCGGCCACGCGAGGCTCGACAGCGCCTGGCCCACCGGACCGCTCTCCAGCCTGGCCCGCGAGTACGACAGGTTGAGTTCGAGCTGTGGCGAGGCGGGGATCGGGATCGTCGGCTCGAACACCTGCACCGCCACCGGAGCCGCCGACGCGGTGAGCGTGTACCCGCCGAGCCCCGCGGCCCGGGCCGGTGCCGGTACGGCGAGCACCGCACCGCCGATCGCGGTGATGACAGCTATGCGTACGGCCTTCACGCCGCTCCTCCAAGGTACAATGTGGACAGTTGTGCTGCGATGTCGGCGGGTCCACCGGTGGCCATGATCCGGCCGTGCACGAGCACGGCGGCGCGGTCGGCGACGGCGAGGGCGGCCTCGGCGAACTGCTCGACCACGAGCACGCTGACCCCGGCGCCCGCGAGCGTGCCGATCACCTCGTACAGCTCCCGCACGATCAGCGGGGCCAGGCCCATGGACAGTTCGTCCACGAGCAGGACGGCCGGGTCGGTGGCCAGCGCCCGCGCCATGGCGAGCATCTGCTGCTCGCCGCCGGACAGGGAGCCGGCGAGCTGGCGGGCGCGCTCCGCCAGCCGGGGGAAGCGCGCGAACGCGGTGTCGTACACAGTGGACACCGGTACCCCGGCGTAGGCGGCGAGGCGCAGGTTCTCCAGCACGGAGAGGTTGGGGAAGACGGAGCGGCCCTCGGGGATGGTGCACAGGCCGGCGCGGGCCAGCGCGTCGGGTGCGGCGTCGTTGACGTGCGCGCCGCCGAGGTGCAGGTGCCCCGAGGTGGCGCGCAACTGTCCACTCGCGACCTTGAGCAGGGTGCTCTTGCCGGCGCCGTTGGGGCCGAGCAGCGCCATGACGGCGCCCCGGGGCAGCGCGAGGTCGACGCCGTGCAGCACCTCGATCCGCCCGTACGCGGCGGTCACGCCCACGAGTTCGAGGATGGGCTTCACGCCGGCTGCCCCAGGTACGCCCGCTGCACACCCTCGTCGGCGCGTACCTCCGCGGGTGCGCCGGACGCGATGACCTCGCCGAAGTTGAGCACGTGGATGACGTCGCAGGTACGCATGATGAGGTCCATGTCGTGCTCCACGATGAGTACCGCCCGGCCCTCGTCCGCGAGGTCCCGCAGCAGCTCCCCGAAGTACTCGGTCTCCAGTGTGGACAGTCCGGAGGACGGCTCGTCCAGCAGCAGCAGGCGCGGGTCGAGGGCGAGCGCGCGGGCCAGTTCCAGCAGGCGCGCGACCCCGGTGGGTACGGTGTCGGCCGGGCGGTGGGCGTACCGGTGCAGCCCGACCCGGTTGATGACCTGCTCGGTCACCCGGGCCGGTCTGTCCCGGTGCCGCCCGGGTACCCGGCGCCGGTGCTGGATCTCGGCGGCCACGAGGACGTTCTCCCAGACGGACAGCGAACCGAACGCCTCCAGCCGCTGGAAGGTGCGGGCGATCCCGCGCCGGGCGCGCCGGTGCGCCGGCTCGCGCGTGATGTCCACACCGGCGAAGCGCACCGCGCCGGCGCTCGGCGCCTGCAGCCCGGTGACGACGTTGAACAGCGTGGTCTTGCCCGCACCGTTGGGCCCGATGAGACCGGTGACCTCCCCCGGCGCGGCCGTGAGCGAGGCCGACCGCACCGCCGTCACGCCGCCGAACCGCACGCTCACCCGATCCACCACCAGCAGGCTCATGGGATGACTTCCCCAGGTGGGCGGAGCGCGGGAGAGGGCCGGCCGCGGGCCGCGAGCCGGCCGATCGCGAACAGGCGGCTCGCCACGCCGTTCGGGTCGCGGCCCAGCCCCACGGCGGCCACGCCGACGCAGAGGAAGACCAGCCCGCCGAGGGTGGGGAACTCGCTCGCCACCACCGGCAGCGCCACGAGCGTCATGCCGCCGAGCCCCGCGCCGGTCACCGAGGTGACGCCGAAGACGACAGCGAGCAGCAGCAGCGGCAGGCTGTTGAACAGCTGGACGTCCGTCGCGGCCACGGTCTGCCGCAGCCCGCCGTACAGTCCACCGGCGAAGCCGGCGATCGCGGCGGACAGCGCGAACAGCCGTACCCGGGTCCAGCGCAGGTCCAGCCCGAGCGTGGCGCAGCCGGCGGGGCTGTCGCGCATGGCGAGCAGGATGCGCCCGTACCGGCTGCGGCGCAGGGCGAGCACGCCCAGCCCGGCGAGGACGAAGGCGAGCGCGGACAGCACCAGGTACGCGCGCTCGCTGCCGAGGTCGAGGCCGGGCAGCGCCAGCCGCGGTACCGACAGGCTGCCGTTGAAGCCGAACGCGAAGCTCGCCTGGAACACCAGCTTGTCCATGAGCAGCCCGAAGGCCAGTGTGGACAGTGCCAGGTAGAGCCCGCGCAGCCGCAGGGCGGGCAGCGCGACGAGCGCACCGACCACTCCGGACACTCCGGCGGCGGCGAGCAGCGCGAGCGGGGACGGGCTGCCCAGGCGGGCCACGGTCACCGCGCCGATGCCGACGAAGGTGAGCTGGGTCAGCGAGACGTAGCCCGCGTACCCGGTCAGCGGTACCAGCGACAGCATCACGATGCCGTAGACGAAGCCCAGCGCCAGCCGGTCGGCCTGGGGCGCGGGTACCGCGAACGCGAGGACCGCGGCGGTGGCGACCAGCACGGCACCGGACACTGTGGACCGTTTCGCGCCGGGTACCGGTACCCCCGGAATGCCTTTGATCTGGCCGACGCGCAGCCGTGCCTGTGGCGCGATGAGCAGCGCCGCGAACAGGAACAGCGCCGGGATGGCCGCGCGCAGGCCGCTCAGGAACTCCACGGCCGGCAGGTAGCCCACGGCGTAGGACTGGGACAGGCCGAGCAGCAGCGCGCCGGCGAAGGTGCCGGGCAGGCTGCGCAGGCGGCCGACCACGGCCGCCGCGTACGCGCTGATGACCAGCAGGGTGAGGTCGTAGTAGCTCAGGCCGACCACCGGGGTCAGCAGGATGCCGGCCAGCGCGGCGAGCGCGGCGCCGATGGCCCAGCTGAGCGCGGACAGCCGCGCGGTGCGGGCGCCGTAGAGCGCGAGCAGGCCGCGGTTGTCGACCGACGCGCGCATCGCGATGCCCGTGCGGGTGAAGGCGAGCAGCGCGTACAGCGCGGCGGCGGCCACCACGGCGGCGGCGATGGTGAGCAGGTCGTGGTAGGTGACGAAGGCGCTGCCGACGGAGAAGCCGCGCTGACCGAAGAACGGCTCGACGGTACGGGCGCTGGCCGGCCAGATCGCCTGCGCCGCTCCGATCAGCAGGACCAGCAGGCCCACGGTCACCACCAGGGTGGTGCTCTCCGGCGCGTTCGCGAGGTGGCGCATCATCAGCCGCTCGGCGAGCGCGCCGAGCAGCGGCGCGGCGACACCCACCACGAGCAGGACGGCCAGCCACGCGGCGAGCCGGAACCGCACGTGCAGCTCCCAGTAGAGGAAGGCCATCACCATCGCGACCGCACCGTGCGCCACGTTGAACACGCGCGAGGTGCTGTAGGTGAGCACGAGGCCGCTCGCGGCCACCGCGTACCCGGCCCCGATGACCAGGCCGAGGATGCTGAACGCCAGGAACGAGGTCATCCGCCCACACCGGTGTTGACGAGGCTGCCGCAGCGGAACCCGGAGCTGGGCGACTCGCGCGTCCACCGTCCATTGTGGAGGCGAATGAAGGCCCAGCACTGCGCGGTACGCCGGCCGCCCACGTCCTGCGGGGCGAACAGCCCGCCGGCCGTGTACCCGTGCACCGCGGCGAGCGCGGCGAGCAGCGCCTTGCGGGTGAGGTTGCCGCCGATCTGCGCGACGAGTTGGGTGAACAGCTTGGCCGCGCCCCAGGCGAACAGGCCGAAGTAGTCGGGTACCGCGCCGGGCGCCACCCGGGCCAGCCAGGAGCGGTAGAGCTGCATCTCCCGGTTGCCGCCCTCCTCCACCAGCGCGGTGTTGATGAAGACGGAGACACCCTCGGCCGAGGCGCCGGCCTGCTGGACGAAGTTGGCGTCGTACGCGACGGGGTCCATGACGAATACATCGGGCTGGAAGCCCTGTTGTTTCATCGCGTCCAGCAGCCGGGCCGCGTGCTGGTACGAGCCGAGCCACTGCACGTACCGCACGCCCTTGTTCTTGAGCTGGAGGACGTACGGGGCGTAGTTGAAGTCGGCCACGTCGATCGCCTGCTCGTAGACGAAGGTGAAGCCGCGGGAGGTGAACCCCTTGACGAAGGCGGCCTCGTTCTGCGCGGTGACGTCGGAGTTCAGGTACAGGAAGGCGGCCTTGGACACGGCGGCCGGGTACCTGCTCCGGTAGTAGTCGGGTACCGCGCTGGACAGGTAGGTCTCGTTGTTGGAGTTGACGCCGTACGTCTGCGCCGTGTGCTGGCGCTGCCCCGTGGTGGTCACCGCGCGCAGGTCCGGGATACCGCAGCCGCTCTCGGTCGCCGCGCCGCCCTGGTCGTACGCGGACATCGAGCCGACGAGCGCGAAGTCCTGCGCGCAGGCGCTGGCCGTGGCCTCCTGGTCGCCGCGCGAGTCGGTCCGCGAGTCGAGTGAGGTCAGGTCCAGGGTGCGGCCACAGACCCCGCCGGTGCTGTTGACGTAGCTCGCGTACGCCTTGACCGCCTGCTGCGCCGACTCGAACAGGCCCTGCACCGGTCCGCTGACGTCGGAGACGTTGGCGATCCTGATGGACCTGGCGGTGACGCCGGTATCGGTCGCGCCGCCGGTGCCCTTGCACTGCGCGGGTGCGGCCGCACCGCCGGTACCGCCACCGCCCGGCCCGCCACCGCTCGCCGCGGTACCGGTGCTGCCCGTACCCGTGGCGCCGGTACCGGTGGCACCGGTGGTATCCGCGCCGCCGGTACCCTGCCCGCCGCCCCCGCCCTGACCGGCGAGCACGTCGGCGCGCTGCCGTGGCGTCAGGGCCGATCCGCAGCCGGTGAGGGCAAGGCACAGCACGGCGACGACGATGGTGAATCGATCTCGCACCGGCGTAGTAGAACAGGTTACAGATTTACGGACAACGGGGTGTCAAGAAAACCATGACATCCGCGACCTAGTCGTTACCGGGCCCGGTGGGCCGCTCAGCAGCTGCTCTTGTAGAAGAAGTTGCTCATGCCGCCCATGCTCGCCTTCGTGATCGGCACCAGGTCGGTACCCACCTGTGCCTGCACCGGCTTGCCCTCCAGCGCGTTCACGGCCTGCTCGACGCCGACCGAACCGATCAGCGCCGGCTGCTGGGCGATCAGCGCCTGTACCACGTCGTTGGTGAGGTCCTGCACGCTCTGCGGCTCCGCGTCGAAGCCGACGGTCTTGATCTTACCGGTGGCCTTGGCGTTGCGGATGCCGGTCGCCACACCCTCGGCGGAGATGGTGTTCGCCGCGAAGACGCCCTTCAGGTCGGGGTGCGCCGCGTACGTCGAGGTGAGGATCTGCGCCGCCTTGGCCTGGTCGTCGTTGTCGAACTGCGTCGTCAGTACCTTGATACCCGGGTACTTGGCGGCCATCTGCGCCTTGAAGCCCTTGTCCCGGGCGTCGGTGGTGGAGATGCCGGGGTTCACGTTGACCACCATCACGGTACCGCTGCCGCCGATCAGCGACGCCAGCGTGTCCGCCGCGAGCTGGCCGCCCTTCTCGTTGTCCGAGGCGATCTTCGACACCGAGATGCTCGGGTCGCTGACGTGGGTGTCCACCTCAACCACCTTGATACCGGCGGCCTGCATCTGCTTCATCGGCTGCACCAGCGCGTCCACGTCGGTCGGCGCGATCAGTACGGCGTCGGGATGCTTGCCGGTCACCGAGTTGACGATCGGGATCTGGGTGGGCGCGTCGAAGTGGCTGGGCCCGGTGAACTCGTACGTCACGCCGAGCTTCTTCGCCTCGGCCTGCGCGCCGCAGTTCATGGTGACGTAGAAGTTGTCCGCGGTGGTACCCGCGATCAGCGTGATCTTCCAGTGCTTGGTGGCGCCGCCGGAGGCTCCGCCGGACCCGCTGTTCGAGTTCGACGCGCAGCCCGCGGCGAGCAGGGCCAGCGCGGTGACAACGGCGTATGCGTGCTTCTTCGACATGGGTGCCTCCCTCAAGCCTTGCTGCTTTCCCGGGTGCGGCGGCGGACCTGGTCCAGGTAGACGGCGCCGATGAGGACCAGACCGACCGCGATGTACTGCCAGTAGGGGTCGACGCCGATGATGACGAACCCGCTGGCCAGGGTGGCCGGGATGAGCACACCGACGATGGTGCCGGCGACGCTGCCCCGGCCGCCGAACAGGCTGGTGCCGCCGATGACCGCGGCGGATATCGCGCCCAGGTTGTCGGCGGTGTGCCCGGCGATGGTAGTGGTCGTGTAGTGCGCGAGGTTCATGCACCCGGCCACGCCGGCGAGCAGACCCATCAGCGCGTACACCCGGATCAGGTGCCGGTCCACGGCGATGCCCACCCGCCGCGCCGCTTCCGCGTTGGACCCGATGGCGTACGTGTGCCGGCCGAACCGGGTGTACGCCAGCAACAGTCCACAGAGGACGGCCACGACCCCGGCGATCACCACCTGGTACGGGATCTGGCCGAACAGCGTGCCGAAGCCGATCAGGTTCGTGTACCGGGTCGGGATGCCGCGCAGGTCGGTCCCGCCGGTCAGCAGGTACGAGGCGCCGGTGGCGATGCCCAGCGTGCCCAGGGTGACGATCAGCGAGGGTACCCGGGCCTTGGCCACCAGCAGCCCGTTGACCAGACCGGCGCCCACCCCCGCCGCGGCGCCGGCCAGCACCCCGACCAGGATCACCGGCCAGCCGGCGTCCGCCGCACCGATCCCGGTGTGTCCACTGTAGAGCGCGAGCATCACCTTGCCCGCGATGACACCGGCGAAGATGAGCACGCCGCCGACGGACAGGTCGATGCCGGCGGTGATGATGACGAACGTCTCCCCGATGGCGAGGACGATCAGGTACGACTGGTCGGCGAAGATCGAGCGGATGTTGAACGGCTGCAGGAAGTTGGGCTGCAGCGCGGTGAACGCGACCACCAGGGCCAGCAGGATCAGCAGGATCCACAGCAGGTTCGTGGTCGCCACCCGTACCCACAACCGGGTCTGCCCGGCCGCCGCGGAAGTCATGCGTCCTCCTGGCGCAGCGCACCGGTCATCGCACCGACCAGGTCCTCCAGGGTCGCCTCGGCGGCCCGGAACCGGGCCACCCGCTCGCCCAGCCGCAGCACCTCGATCCGGTCCGCGACCTCCAGCACCTCGGGCATGTTGTGGCTGATGTACACGACGGCCACGCCCCGGTCCCGGACCCGCCGGATCACGTCGTGCACGTGCTGCCGCTGCACCACGCCGAGCGCGGCCGTGGGCTCGTCGAGCAGGATCACCCGGGACGCCCACACCACCGACCGGGCCACCGCCACGCTCTGCCGCTGGCCGCCCGACAGCGCCTCGATCGGCGTGCTGGCGCTCTGCAGCTCGATGCCCAGGTCGCGGAACGCGCCGACCGCCTCGCGCCGCATCCGCGCCCGGTCCAGCGCTCCGAACAGCCGCAGCGGGCCGCGCTTGAGGATCTCCCGGCCCAGGTACAGGTTGGCCGCGGCGTCCAGGTCGTCGGCGAGCGCCAGATCCTGGTACACGGTCTCGATGCCCATCCGCATCGCGGCGAGGGGCGACTCCAGCCGTACCGGGTTGCCGTCCACGAGGATCTGGCCGGCGTCCGGCTGCAGTACCCCGCTCAGGCACTTGACCAGTACCGACTTGCCGGCGCCGTTGTCACCGACGAGGGCGACCACCTCGCCGGGGTGCACCGCGAAGCTCGCCCCGCGCAGCGCGCGTACCCGCCCGAACGCCTTGACCAGGCCGTCTGCTTCGAGCAGGGACGCGGGCACGGTGCCTCCAAGGTCGGGTAAGAAGCGATCTTACTTACCGACATTGATCAACACCAATGATGAACGGAAAAAGCGTGTCCGGCCCGCCAGACTGGCGGACCGGACACGACTTGCGGGCAGTACGCCCGGCGGGGTCAGCTCTTCGCGAGGAGCCCGTCGGAGCGCCGGCTGTCGAGGTTCGGCGTGGCCGCGAACGGCACGTTGCCCAGGCGGATGTTGTGGCACCCGTTCAGGCCGGCGAACGTCGTGTTGATGCCGGTGGCGGTCGAGCCCATCATGACGCTCGAGTAGGTGGTGCGCGACGGGGCGTTGAACGTGAAGGTGAGCATGCCCTCCACGGTGACCCAGGTGCCCGCGCCACCGTCGCCGGTGGTGAAGGTGCCGCCGGCGGCGAACGTGATGGTGGTGCTGCTGTACGAGCCGT
>DATEJJ010000877.1:0-5486 GCA_035278125.1 Rugosimonospora sp. | reverse complement strand
CGCGGCACCGCCGTCGCGCTGGCCGCGCTGGGCCTGCCGCTGCTGACCATCCTCCTGACGTTGCTGCGCGGCAACCTGTCCCTGCCCAGCGACATCCTGCTCTACCTCGCCTGGGTGGTGGTGGTCGCGCTCGTGGGCGGCATGATTCCGGCCCTGTGCGCCGCCGTCGCCGGCTCCCTGCTGCTCAACTACTACTTCGTGCCACCCATCCATCAGTTCACCATCAGCGAACGGGAGAACATCCTCGCCCTGGCCGTCTTCCTCGCCGTGGCCGCCGCCGTGAGCGTCACCGTCGACCAGGCCGCCCGGCGCACCCGGGAGGCCGCGCAGGCACGCGCCGAAGCCGAGACACTGTCCACATTGGCCGGTAGCGTGCTGCGCGGCTCGCGGCCGCTGCCCGCGCTGCTCGACCAGCTGCGGGAAGCCTTCGGCTTCACCGGCGTCAGCCTGCTCCAGCGCCGCCCCGACGTGCCACCCAGCCCCGAGCAGCGGCGCGACCCGAGCAGCTGGCAACTGGCCGCCGCGGTCGGGGACAAGCCCTGCCTGGCCCCTACCGAGGGGGAGGTCGACATCCCGATCGACGACGACCTCACCCTGGTTGCCCGCGGCCAGACCCTGGCGGCCGAGGACCGGCGGCTGGTCGAGGCGTTCGCCGCCCAGGCGGCCATCGCGCTGCGGCAGGAGCGCCTCGCCGAGCAGGCCGCCGCGGTCAAGCCGCTGGCCGAGGCCGACCGGCTGCGTACGGCGCTGCTGTCGGCGGTCAGCCACGACCTGCGTACCCCGCTCGCCTCGGCCAAGGCCGCGGTCGGCAGCCTGCGCAGCCCCGACGTGCACTTCAGCGACGCCGACCACGACGAGCTGCTCGCCACCGCGGACGAGTCCCTGGACCGCCTCGTGCGCCTGGTGGAGAACCTGCTGGACATGAGCCGCCTGCAGGCCGGCGCGCTCGGCATGTCACCGCAGGCGGTCAGCGTCGCGGAGGCCACCGCCAAGGCCGTCGACGCGCTCGGCGCGCCCGCCGCGGACGTGACCATCCAGATCCCCGACGACCTCGCCGAAATCACCGTCGACCCGGCACTGCTGGAGCGCATCCTGGCCAACCTGGTGTCCAACGCCCTGCGCCACAGCCCGGCCGGCCAGGCGCCGGTCATCACGGCCAGCGAACACGCGGGTACCGTCGAGCTCCGGGTCATCGACCACGGACCCGGCATCCCCGTCGCGGACTGGGACCGGGTGTTCCTGCCCTTCCAGCGCCTCGGCGACCGCGCCAACGACACCGGCGTCGGTCTGGGCCTGGCGCTGTCCCGCGGCCTCGCCGAAGCCATGGGCGGCAGCGTCGATCCGGAGAACACGCCGGGCGGCGGCCTCACCATGGTGCTGCGGCTCCCCGCCGCCGACGCCGTACCCGCCACGCCGGGCGACCCCACCCAGGCCGCCGATCCGGCCGCGCTGGACCGTATCGACAACTGGCGCCAGCAGCCGGCCGTCACCGTCCAGCACCGCGAAGACACGCCATGACGCGGGTGCTCATCGTGGACGACGAACCGCAGATCCTGCGCGCGCTGCGGATCAATCTCACCGCGCGGCAGTACCAGGTCATCACCGCCACGGACGGGACCGAGGCGTTGCAGGCGGTCGGCAGCCAGCACCCCGACCTCATCGTGCTCGACCTCGGGCTGCCCGATATCGACGGCGTCCAGGTCATCCGCACCCTGCGCGCCTGGACCCCGATCCCGATCGTGGTGCTTTCCGGGCGTACCGACAGCATCGACAAGGTCGACGCGCTGGACGCCGGCGCCGACGACTACGTCACCAAACCCTTCAGCATCGACGAACTGCTCGCCCGTATCCGCGCCGTCACCCGCCGGCGGACCACCGTCGACACGACACCGCAGATCCGCATCGGCCGGTACGCCATCGACCTCGCGCAGCGCAGCGCGCACGAGCACGCGGACCCCAGCCGCACCGTCCACCTGACGAAGACCGAGTGGCAGTTGCTGGACACGCTGGCCCGCAGCCCGGGCAAGCTGATGAGCCAGCGCCAGCTGCTGCAGGAGGTGTGGGGTCCCACCTACACCGACGAAACACAATACCTGCGGCAGTACATGGCGCAGCTGCGCCGCAAGCTGGAGGACGACCCGGCCCGGCCCAAGCACCTGATCACCGAACCCGGGATGGGCTACCGCTTCCGCCCCTGACCGTCCACTCAGGACGGCGGGTCACACCTCGATGTGGGAGCCCATGATGACGGTACGGTCGCGGGGCAGGCCGAAGTGTTCGGCGGCGTCGGCGGTGATGTACGAGGTGGCGATGAACAGTCGCTTGCGCCAGCGGGCCATGGTGGGTGCGGTACCGGCGCGCAGCTCGATCTTGGACAGGTAGTAGGACGCCTGGTCCAGGTGCGGGTCGCCCTCGGTGTCGGCGGGGTCGAGGGTACGCAGGGCGCGGGGTACGTCGGGGGTTTCCATGTACCCGAACCGGACGATGATGTGCGTGATGCCGTCGTCGCCGTACCCGAGCGGGTCGACGGTGGTGCGTTGGCCGGCGGGTACGCGGGGCACCGGTTCGGTGAGGATGGCGACGATGAGGACGTGGTCGTGGCGTACCTGGTTGTGTTCCACGTTCGCGCGCAGTGCCAGCGGCGCGGTGTGGGTACCGCGGTTGAGGAACACGGCCGTGCCCGGTACCCGCACCGTGGGTAGGGTGTGGTCGCGGAGTTGGGTGATGAACTCGCGCAGCGGGCCCTCGCGGCGTTCGCGTTCGGCGGTGACGATCTGGCGGCCGCGTTGCCAGGTGGTCATCACGGTGAACGCGGTCAGGCCGATGAGCAGCGGCAGCCACGCGCCGTGGACCAGCTTGGTGAGGTTGGCGGCGACGAACAGCAGGTCCACCAGCAGCAGGGCCGCGGCGCCCAGGGTGAGCAGCCAGCGCGGGGTGTGCCATTTCAGCCGGGCGATGTAGAAGAACATCAGGGTGGTGATGGTGATGGTACCGGTGACGGCCATGCCGAACGCGAACGCGAGCGCGGCCGAGCTGCGGAAGGCGAACACCAGGGTGAGGACGGAGACCATCAGCAGCCAGTTGATCCAGGGGACGTAGATCTGCCCGATGGTCGACTCGGAGGTGTGCGCGACCCGCAGGCGGGGCAGGTAGCCGAGTTCGGCGGCCTGGGACGCGACCGAGTACGCGCCGGTGATCACGGCCTGGGAGGCGATCACCGTGGCGGCGGTGGCCAGCAGCACCAGCGGCAGCCGCCCCCAGGAGGGGGCGAGGAGGAAGAACGGGCTGCTGACGTTGCGGGGGTTGGCGAGGATCAGCGCGCCCTGGCCGAGGTAGCTGAGCACGCAGGCGGGGAAGACGAGCAGCAGCCAGGCGCGGGTGATCGCGCGGCGGCCGAAGTGGCCCATGTCCGCGTACAGGGCCTCGGCGCCGGTGACGGCGAGCACCACGGCGGCGAGCGCGAAGAACGCGGTACCGAAGTGGCCGGCGAGGAAGGTGGCCGCGTACGTGGGGGACAGGGATTTGAGGATGGCGGGCTGCCTGGCGATCCCGGCGACGCCGAGGCCGCCGATGGTCGCGAACCAGGCGATCATCACGGGTCCGAACAGGCGGCCGACGGTGGCGGTACCCCGGCGCTGGACCAGGAACAGGATCACGATGATCACGGCGGTGATGGGTACCACCAGTTGGTCCAGGGACGGGGAGACGACCTTGGCGCCCTCCACGGCCGACAGCACCGAGATGGCCGGGGTGATCATGCTGTCCCCGAAGAACAGCGCCGCGCCGAAGATGCCCAGCCCGGCCAGCACGGCCGCGGCCCGCCGGCCACGCTGCCCGCCCAGCCGCCGCAGCAGCGTGATCAGCGCCAGGATGCCGCCCTCACCGTCGTTGTCGGCGCGCATCGCGAGCAGCACGTAGGTGACCGTGACGATGATCACCACAGACCAGAACACCAGCGACACGACGCCGTAGACGTTGCCGGTGCTGACCGGCACGGGGTGCGGGTCGTTCGGGTCGAACACCGTCTGCAGGGTGTAGATCGGGCTGGTACCGATGTCGCCGAAGACCACCCCCAGCGCGCCGACCACCACGCCGAGCCGCACTACGTCGCGCGGGCCCGGACCGGGCACCGGCGGCGCCCCGGATCCGGTGTCCAGCGTGGCCGGTTTCTGCCGATCGGTCACGACGATCCCCCTCTGTACCGGTCGCCGCGGCGCCGCAGCCTCCTAGCCGGGACCGTACCCGACCCGGTCGGCCGGCTCTGGCAGAACCCACGGCCTCGTGGCCCCACCGGGCAAAGACCGACCGGTTCCGGGTGGGGGTCACCTGGGTGGGTGCACGATGCGGTCCAGGCGGATCGCGACGTACCCGACGCTGGACACCGCGCAGATGATCAGCAGGTCCCAGAGCGGTAGGGGCTGGGTACCCAGCAGGTCGCGCAGGGGCGGCAGGTACAGGCCGGCGAACTGCAGCCCGAGTGCCCCGGCCACGGCGACCGGCAGCATGGGGTTGGCGAGGGTACCGGGCCGGGCGCGGGAACCCAGTGCGGCGGCCAGTTGGGTGGCGCCCAGGGCGAAGAACGCCATGCTCTGCCACGCGCGCCCGGTGTGGTAGGCCCACACCGCGGTGCCGAGAGTCACCGCGGCGATGGCGAACCCGACACGCAGGATCCGGGGCCACAGCCCGGCGCCGAGCACGCTCTCGGCCGGCGGCCGGGGTGGTCGGCGCATCGCGTCCCGTGGCGCGGGCTCGCTGCCCAGGGCGACACCGGGCAGGCCGTGCGTGAGCAGGTTGACCCAGAGGATCTGCGCGGGTAGCAGCGGCAGCGGCAGGCCGAGCAGCGGTCCGGCGAGCATGACGGCGATCTCGGCGGTACCGCCGGACAGGCCGTACAGCAGGAACCGGCGGATGTTCGCGTACACCCGCCGCCCCTCCTCGGCAGCGGCGACCACTGTGGACAGTTCGTCGTCGGCGAGCACCAGGTCGGCGGCCTGCCGGGCGACCTCGGTGCCGCGCTGCCCCATGGCCACGCCGATGTCGGCGCGGCGCAGGGCGGGTCCGTCGTTGACGCCGTCGCCGGTCATCGCCACGATGTCGCCGGCCGTGCGGCGGGCGGTGATGATGTCCAGCTTCTGCTCCGGGGTGGCCCGGGCGAACACCCGGCCGGTACGCGCGCCGTCCGGGGTCAGCTGCCGGCAGTCGACCACGGCACCGCCGGCGGGGATGACGCCGACCTCCACCGCGACCGCGCGGGCGGTGGCCGGGTGGTCGCCGGTGATGAGGATCGGGGTGATGCCGGCGGCCTGGCAGGCGTCGACGGTGGCCGCCGCGGTGGCGCGGGCGGGGTCGCGGATGCCGATCAGGCCGAGCAGCCGAAGCCCGCGTTCCCAGCGCTCGGCCGGTGGCAGGGTGTCGTGGTCGGCGGTCGCGACGGCGAGGACCCGGTAGCCCTGGCCGGCGAGCCGGTCGGCCTGTGCGGTCGCCGC
>DATEJJ010000876.1:0-3260 GCA_035278125.1 Rugosimonospora sp. | reverse complement strand
CCACCGCCGGCAGGCTCGCGTCCGCGGCGATCACCCCGATCGAGCCGTCCTGCTCCAGCGCCGCGCGGACCTGCTCGGCCGCCCCGGCGAAGACATCATCGACCCGGTGTACCGCGAGCCAGCCGTCCCGCCGCAGCGACCTTCCGGGCGGTACGTCCACGTGCAGCGCGGGCAGCAGCCGGTTGGCCAGCGCCACCACCGCCTCCGGTACCCGGAAGCCTGTGGTCAGCGGCACGACGCGGGCGTCCGGCTTGCCCAGATGCGCAAGTGTCTGCGGCCAGCTCCCGGCCGCCCACGGCGCCGTGCCCTGCGCCAGGTCGCCGAGCAGGGTGACCGAGCCGTGCTCGCAGCGCCGCGCGATCGCCCGGCACTGCATCGGGGACAGGTCCTGTGCCTCGTCCACTACCACGTGCCCGAAGCTGGGCAGCCGGTCGATCAGGCCGGCCGCCTCGTCGAGGAGCAGTGCGTCCGCCGCCGACCACTTCGCGCTCTTCGCCGAGCGCGGCGGCTTCGGCCAGACCAGCGCCGCCTGCTCATCCGGGGTCAGGATCCCGTCCGCGGCGCGGGCGAGGGCCTCGCTGCCGGACAGCAGCGAGAAGACCAGCGCCTCCGGGGTCACCGCCGCCCATGCCCCGTCGAGGAACGTGGTGACCGGCGTGGCCCGCCCCATCCGGCGCAGCCAGGTGTCCCCGGGCGAATCGCCCCGCCGCGCCTCCACCTGGCGCTGCAAGAGCGCCACCACCCGGGCGCGTACCCGCTCCCGCCCGATCCCGTGCGGCGGACCCTCCCGGCGTACGTCGTCCACCACCCGGCGCAGCACCTCCACCGGCAGCCGCCAGCGGAACGACCCGTCCGGGACCAGGATCGGCTCCTCCGGCCGGCGCACGTACCCGCTGATCGCCCTGCGCAGTACCGCCGCCATCCGCGCGTCGTGCTTGAGCCGCGCCGCCTCCGGCGGGTCCTCCCGCCCGTCCGGTACCCGCCCGACCAGTTCCTCCACAGTGGACTGTGCCACGTCCACCTCACCCAGCGTCGGCAGTACCGCGCCGATGTAGTGCAGGAACGCGCGGTTGGGGCCGATCACCAGCACGCCCGACCGGCGCAGCCGCTCCCGGTGCAGGTACAGCAGGTACGCCGCGCGGTGCAGCCCCACCGCTGTCTTCCCGGTACCGGGTGCCCCCTGCACGCAGATCGACTCGTCCAGCTCCGCGCGTACCAGCTCGTCCTGGTCCGGCTGGATGGTGGCCACGATGTCCCGCATCGGCCCGACGCGCGGCCGCTCGATCTCCTGGGTCAGGATCCGGCTCGCGGTACCCAGCTCCTCGCCCCGGTCCAGGTGCTCGTCCTCGAAGCTGGTCAGCGCGCCCGCCTGGAACCCGAAGCGCCGCCGTACCCGCACCTCCTGCGGATCGCGCGCGGACGCCTGGTAGAAGGTCCGCGACAGCGGCGCCCGCCAGTCGAGCACCATCGGCTCGCCCCGCGCGTCGGTGACGTGCCGGCGCCCGATGTGGTACCGCGCCTCGTCGGCGAAGTCCAGCCGGCCGAAGAACAGCGGGGTATCCGGGTCGTCGGCCAGCTCCGCGATCCGCCGCGACAGGGTACGGCCCAGGGTCTCCGCGCTGTACCCGTCGCCCGCGGTATCGGCCCCGGTGGCGTACAGCTGTTCGGCGTGCTCGCGCATGCGGCGCAGCTCGGACCGGGACGCGTCGAGATGGGCGCGTTCGGCGGTGAGTTCGGACTCGAGTGTGTGCAGGGTCAACAGAGGCCACCTTCGCTGGGAGTCGATGGTTGCCGCCTGCGTGTCCGACCGGTAAGCCACTCTGGTCGGCGCGGGACGTCCGCTGCGGTGTCGGTACACCGCGGCCGTCAGCGGGCCATCCACGGTACCCCGGCCCCGGTCGTGCCACGACCGAATTAAGGGGGTACCGCTGGATCAATGCGGGCCGCGCGGCGCGCCGGTTTATCTTCGGGGCATGAGCGATCCACGGCCGGGGGACGAGCCGGCGCGGCTGCACATCCGCGACCCCGGTGTCATGCGCGCGCTGGCGCACCAGGCGCGGCTGGCCATCCTCGAACACCTGATGATCGGCGGGCCCGCGACGGCCACCGAGTGCGCCAAGGTCTGCGGGCTGTCGCCCAGCGCGACCAGCTACCACCTGCGGGCGATGGCCAAGGTCGGGCTGGTGGAGCAGGCGCCCGGCCGGGGCGACGGCCGGGAGCGGCTGTGGCGCAGCGGGATACCGGGCGGGCTCCTGGTCGACACCGATCAGGGTGCGGATCCGGAGGTACGCGCGGCCGAGGCCGAGCTGGTCGACGCGTTCCTGATCAGGGAGGAGACGCGGACCCGGCAGGCGCTGGGCCGGCGGCAGCAGGAGAGCCCCGAGTGGTACCAGGCGTCCGCGTTCGACCAGACAACCCTGGTGCTCACCGCGGAGGAGCTGGCGGAGGTGGTCGGGCGGGTGCGGGAGCTGCTGCGCCCGTACGTCCGGTCGCGCCGGGCGGACCCGCCACTGGACGCGCGGACCGTCCTGGTGATGCTGCGCGCGTTCCCGACCGACTAACCCTCTTGCGTTCATCGAGATGTGAAGGACATACTTCGAAGTATGTCCTTCACATCTTCCCGATGGGCCGACATGTACCTCGCCACCGCCGCCCGGGCGGTCTCCACCTGCGGTGACCTGGCCGCGGTGGTGGCGCTCACGCTGGCCCTTCAGGCCCGGGGCGCCGGCGGCCTCGCGGTCGCGGCCGTCCTGCTCGGCGGCGCGGTACCCATCGCGGTGCTGGCGCCGTTCACCGGCCGCGTCGTCGACCGGCTGGACAGCCGGCTGCTGCTCTGCCTCACCGCACTGGTGCAGGCCGCCGTGTGCGCGCGGCTGGCGTACGCGACGACCACCGCCGAGACCGTGGCGCTGGTCACCCTGCTCGGCGCGGGGCTCGCGATCACGCAGCCCACGCTGGCGGCGCTGCTGCCGTCGATGGTCACCCGCGACGACCTGCCCCGCGCCACCGCGTTGGGCCAGACCGCCAACACCATCGGCATGCTGGCCGCGCCGGCGCTCGGCGGCCTGCTGGTGGGGCATTTCGGGGTACGGGTGCCGCTGCTGCTGGACGCCGCGAGCTACCTCGCGCTGGTCGCGGCCGGGCTGGCCATCCGTACCCGGCGCCGGGGCACCCGGGACGTGGCCGGCGAGCAGCCGGTCGCGCGGTCGGCGCCGTGGTCGCTGCGCCGCGACCCGCTGCTGTCCCCGCAGGTCGTGCTG
>DATEJJ010000875.1:0-2570 GCA_035278125.1 Rugosimonospora sp. | reverse complement strand
GTGACCGCGTCGATCGAGTACGCCCAGGCCACGTCGTACTGGATCAGCACGCCGGCGGCGAGCGGGCCGACCACCGAGGCGCCCGTCATCGCGGTGAAGTTGAGCGTGTTCGCCGACGGTACCTCCGCCTTGGGCATGATCCGCGGGATGATCGCGCCGCGCGTGGGCGAACTGACCGCCACGCCGGCCGACTGCACCGCCACCAGCACCAGCAGCAGCACCGGGCTGCCCACCCGCAGCAGCGCCTGGGCCAGCAGGCTGAGCGTGCCCACCCACATCACCAGGGAACTGCCCAGTAGCAGCCGGCGCCGGTCCACCGCGTCGGCCAGCGCGCCACCCCACAGCGCGAACAGCAGCAGCGGTACCAGCGCCGCCACCCCGAGGTAGCCCACCCACAGGCTGGACCGGGTCAGCGCGTACATCTGCACCGGTACCGCGACCGCGGTGAACTGGCTGCCGAAGAAGGAGGTGGCGCTGCCCACGAACAGCCGCCGGTACGCGGGGTGGCGCAGCGGCCGGGTGTCGATCGCGAGGCGCCGCAGCCCGCTACTCGAAGGCGCCGGTTCGGCCTCGGCGTCCTCGACACTCGTCACGGCTCCACCCTCCCCGCAGCCGGGTCAGGGTGCCAGCCGCTCCACGATCCATCCGCCCTCGGTACGCCGGTAGCGCAGCCGGTCGTGCAGCCGCCCCGTGCGCCCCTGCCAGAACTCGACCGTCTCCGGTACCACGCGCAGCCCACCCCAGTGCTGCGGCACCGGTACCGGTGTGCCCTCCGGGAAGCGCTCCGCCGCCACCTGCCATTCCCGGTCCAGGGCCGCCCGGTCGGGTACCCGCCGCGACTGCGGGCTGGCCCACGCGCCCCACTGAGACTCTCTCGGCCGGGTCGCCCAGTACGCCGCGGTCTGCTCCCGGGTGACCTGCTCCACACCGCCGCAGACCACCACCTGCCGCCGGATCGGGAACCAGGGGAAGACCAGGCTCGCGTACGGGTTGGCCGCAAGCTCCATACCCTTGCGCGACTCGTAGTTGGTATAGAACACGAAACCGCGCTCGTCATACCCCTTGAGCAGCACGGTACGGGCGCTGGGCAGGCCGCCCGGGTCGGCGCTCGCGATGATCATGGCGTTGGGCTCCGGCAGCTCGGCGGCCACCGCCTCGGCCAGCCACCGGCCGAACTGCGTCTCCCAGTCCGCGGCCAGGCTGTCCTCGCTCAGCTCGGCCGCTCCGTAGTCCCGGCGCATCGCGGCCAGGTCGGGCGGCTCCGCCGGGGCAGCGCCGCCGGCGCCGGCCGGTGGCGGTTCGTCGGAGAGTGGGCTGAGGGTCACCCGGACATCCTCCCAGCCGGGTCCAGCCGGACGGCCCCCGACTTAAACTGGTTTGCGCGAACGTGAGCACTAGCGGCCACTATCGCGCACCGTTTCTAATAGATAGCCACGCAGGTCACGAAAAGATGTCGCGCGTAGCACATCCCCGACGACTCGCTAACGAAGTTACCCGCCAGGCAAGATGTGAGCACATCGCCAGGTTCGTACCGGGCTCCATCGAATCCGGTCGACGCCGACAGGACATGAGATCCAGGAGAACGAGATGTCCGATTTCAAACCGGGGCTGGAGGGCGTGGTCGCCTTCGAGACCGAGATCGCGGAGCCCGACAAGCAAGGTGGCTCCCTGCGGTACCGCGGCGTCGACATCGAGGACCTGATAGGAAAGGTCTCCTTCGGCAACGTCTGGGCCCTGCTCGTGGACGGCAAGTTCGGCCCCGGTCTGCCGCCGGCCGAGCCGTTCCCGGTACCGGTGCACTCTGGTGACATCCGGGTCGACGTACAGTCAGCGGTCGCCATGCTCGCCCCGTACTGGGGCCTGGGCCAGCTGCTGGACATCTCCGACGAACAGGCCCGGGAGGATCTCGCCCGGGTCTCGGTCACCGCGCTGTCCTTCGTGGCGCAGTCCGCCCGGGGCCTCGGCCTGCCGGCGGTACCGCAGAAGGAGATCGACAAGGCCACCACCATCGTCGAGCGGTTCATGAAGCGCTGGCGCGGCGAGCCCGACCCGCGGCACGTCAAGGCGGTCGACGCCTACTTCATCTCCGCCGCCGAGCACGGCATGAACGCCTCCACCTTCACCGCCCGGGTGGTCGCCTCCACCGGTGCCGACGCCGCGGCCTGCATCTCCTCCGGCATCGGCGCGCTGTCCGGCCCGCTGCACGGCGGCGCGCCGTCCCGGGTGCTCTACATGATCGAAGAGGTGGAGAAGTCCGGCGACGCCGAGGGGTACGTCCGCGGCGTGCTCGACCGGGGCGAGCGGCTGATGGGCTTCGGCCACCGGGTCTACCGGGCCGAGGACCCGCGGGCGCGGGTGCTGCGCCGGACCGCCCGCGAGCTGGGCGCCCCCCGGTACGAGGTGGCGGTGGCGCTGGAGGACGCGGCCCTGGCCGAACTGCACGCCCGCCGGCCGGACCGCGTGCTGGCCACCAACGTGAAGTTCTGGGCGGCGATCGTGCTGGACTTCGCCGAGGTCCCGGCCCACATGTTCACGTCCATGTTCACCTGCGCCCGTACCGCCGGCTGGTC
>DATEJJ010000874.1:0-5481 GCA_035278125.1 Rugosimonospora sp. | reverse complement strand
CTGCCGTTCCCGCCCGAGCCGGAGCCGCCGCTGCCGTTGCTGCCACCGGTGCCGCAGGGCCCCTGCCCGGACTGGTCGCACGCGGCGGGCAGCGGCGCGATCTGGGCGAGGTAGTTCTGCTCCGGGTGGCCGGCCACGAACGTGGGGTTGTTGCAGGTGGTCGTGTCCCGGCGCTGGATGTCCACCCCGGGGTCCGCGGTCTTGAGCTTCTGCACCTGGTCGAAGCCGCGCTGCACCAGGATCAGCGGCAGCGGCGAGTAGCCCAGCGGCCCCATCTCCCGCTGCCCCGGGCAGATCGAGTAGTACAGGAAGTCCACCAGGGTCTGCCGCTTGGCCGTGGTGATCCGGGAGTCCTGTGTGGACGTTCCGATGGGCAGGATCATGTACGAGTACGAGGACAGCGGGTAGGTGCGCTTGTCCGGGTTGGTGTACACGCGGTCCAGCTGCTGGGTGAGGTACCTGGTCGGGTCGTTCACGTCGGCCAGGTCGATGTCCGCGAGGGTCAGCGCGACCGCCACGTTGTACTGCGTGGGCAGCGTGAAGTAGCCGGCGCTGTTCTCCACCTTCACCGCCGGGTACCCCTTGTTCAGCGCGTACGAGTACTCGTCGTACCCGATCGCGCCGTTGCCCGCGCCGGAGGAGATGAAGTTCATCACGCCGTCCGAGCCGTTCTGCGCGATCTGGTGGCCGGTCCGCGGGTAGTACTCGGTGCGCCCGGTGCAGCCGCAGTACGGCCGCCAGATGCCCGCGTACTGCGTGTCCAGGTACTGGGTGAACTGCGCGGTGGAGCCGGAGCCCTCGGAATGCACCACCGGGATGATGGGCAGCGAGGGCAGCCGGCGCCCGTTGTTGTCCGTGGTGATCTGCGGGTCGCTCCAGTTGGTTATCTGGTTCGCGAAGATCTTGGCCAGCGTCTGCCCGGACAGCCGCAGGTTGGTCACCATCTTCCCGGCCACCCGGATCTGGTACGGGAACGCGGTACCCCCGGCCACGATCGGCAGGTACGCGAACGGGCGCCCCTGCGGCGTGTCCGTCTCGCCGGTCCGCGAGTCGGTGCCCAGGTACGGGATGTCGGTGACACCGTAGTCCTCGGTACGCAGCGCGAAGTCCTTGCGCCCCTGGGCCGAGCCGCTGGAGGTGAACACCACCTGCAGGCCCTGCGAGTCCACGTCGGCGATCCACTGGTTCACCGCGTTCGCGCTCCACGAGGAGCCGGAGCCCTCGATCCGCGCGTGGCTGGCCGCGTAGGCGGGCGTACCCGCGGCGTTCAGCGCGGCGGCGAACACGACGGCGAACAGCGCGGCAACCAGCCGCCGGCCGGAGGTCCATCGCCTCACGGACGCCCTCCCTTCCGGCGGGCCAGCCGCCGCGCCGTGACGAACATGAGCAGCACCAGCATGAGCAGGATGCTGGCGGCACCGTAGCCCCGCGTGATGTACAGCGGCTGGCCGCTGCGTACCGCGAAGTAAACGTAGAGCGGCAGCGAGTTCATCGCGCCGCTGAACGGGTTGCCGCTGAAGAAGGTGGAGGCGCCCGAGGTCAGCAGGACGGGTGAGGTCTCGCCGACCATCCGGGCGATACCCAGGATCAGCGCGGTGGCCAGGCTGGGCCGGGCGGTGGGCAGTACCACGTGCCACACCGTGCGCCAGTGCGAGGCGCCCAGCGCCATGCCGGCCTCGCGCAGCCCGCCGGGTACCACCCGGAGCACCACGTCGGCGGCGCGGGCGATGATGGGCAGCCCCATGACGAACAGGGCCATGGCCGCGGGGAAGCCGCTGCGCTCCATGTGCAGCGAGACGATCAGCACGGTGTACACGAACAGACCGGCCACAATGGACGGTAGCGCGGTCATCGCCTCGACCACGGTACGCACCACCCGGGCGAACTTCCCGCCCACCTCCACCATGAACACCGCGGTACCCACGCCCAGCGGCAGCGCCAGCACGATGGCGATACCCACCTCGATGAGGGTGCCGGCGATCGCGTGTACCACACCACCCCGGCTGAGCGGGTCCTGCGTGCGTACGCCCGCCATGTCGTCGGTGTACATGTTGATGTGGGGCAGGGCCGGCCAGCCCTTGATGAAGGTGAACAGCACCGCGGACACGAGCACCAGGCCGATCAGCATCGCCCCGCCGGTCACCACCGCGGTCGCCATCCGGTCGGTCACCACGGTGCGCGGGTTGCCCACGCTGGTCACCGCGGCGTACAGCGCGAGGAACGCGACGTACCAGCCGATGCTGAACGCGATCGGACCGCGCAGCGGCAGGATCCACTCGTACAGGATCCAGACCAGGGCCAGCGAGCCGGCCCCGGCGCCGGCCAGGCTGAGCCGGTCGTCCAGGGTCCGGGTGCGCAGCTCGCGCGGCCGGTCCGGAGCCGGGCGGGGCGGTGCCGGTGGGGGCGGCGGTGGCGGTATGTCGAGCAGTGTGGTCATGCGGGTCCCTGTCAGATATCGGTGGCAGCGCCACTGCGGCTGCGGTTGACGACGATGGCGGCCAGCGTGTTCACCAGCAGGGTGATGAGGAACAGCACGAAGCCGGCCATCAGCAGCGCCGACAGCTGCAGGGTGGTGGCCTCGGCGAAGCGGTTGGCGATCAGCGAGGAGACCGAGATGCTGCCCACCTCCAGCACCCGCACCTTGATGTCGAAGGCGGGCGAGATGATCAGCGCCACCGCGATCGTCTCGCCCAGCGCCCGGCCCAGCGCCAGCATGGTGCCGCCGATGATGCCGCCGCGCCCGAACGGCAGCACCACGGTGCGGATCATCCCCCACCGGGTGGCGCCCAGGGCCAGCGCCGCCTCCCGCTCGCCCACCGGCGCCTGGGCGAAGACCTCGCGCATCACCGCGCAGGCCATCGGCAGCACCATCATGGACACCGCCACCCCGGCGATGAACGCGGACGAGGTGTACTGCGCCTGCTGCCAGATCGGGGCGTTCGGGTCGGCGTCCACCTTGAAGAACGGGATGAAGCCGAAGTGCTGGTGCAGCCAGTGCGCCACGTCGGCGAGGTACGGCTGCATCAGGTCGCGGCCCCACAGGCCGTAAACGATGCTGGGTACCGCCGCCATCAGGTCCACAAGGGACACCAGGAACCCGCGGACGCGCACCGGCGCGAAGTCGCTGATGTACAGCGCGGTCAGCAGCGCCAGCGGGAACGCGATGACCAGTGCCACGCCGGCGATGCACGCGGTACCGACCAGCACCGCGGAGATGCCGATGAGGTCCTTCTGCGGCTGCCACTGGTTCTCCACGAAGAAGTGCAGCCCGTAGTGGCGCATGGTGGGTACCGACTGGATGGCGAGGAACAGCCCGATGGATCCGGTGATCGCCAGTACCAGCCCGCCGACGACCCGGGCCGAGTTGTGGAAGACCCGGTCGGTCAACGGCAGCGACGCCGGCGGCCGCCGCGGTACGTCGACCTCGCTCATCCGAACCGCCCGTTCACGTAGTCGGCGGTACGCGGGTCGTGCGGCGCGTTGAACATCTGCTCGGTCGCGCCGTGCTCCACGATGGCACCCGGCCTGCCCTGCTCGGCGAGGAAGAACGCGCACTGCGCGGAGACCCGGGCCGCCTGCTGCATGTTGTGCGTGACGATGACGATGGTGACGTCGTGTACCAGCTCCGCCATGGTCTCCTCGATGACCCGGGTGGAGGTGGGGTCCAGCGCGGAGCACGGCTCGTCCATCAGCAGCACCCGCGGGCGTACCGCCAGCGACCGGGCGATACACAGCCGCTGCTGCTGCCCGCCGGACAGCGCGCCGCCCGGCGAGCCGAGCCGGCCGCGCACCTCGCGCCACAGGCCGGCCTTGGTCAGGCACTCCTCCACCAGGACGTCCTTGGTGGCGCGGCTGGCCCGGATCCCGGTCAGCTTGAGCCCGGCGACCACGTTCTCGTAGATGCTCATCGCCGGGAACGGGTTGGGTTTCTGGAACACCATGCCGATCTGGCGCCGCGCCTCGGTCAGCCGGCGCCCGGCCGCGTAGATGTCCCGGCCGTCCAGCCACACCTCGCCGGCCATCTTCGCGGCGCCGACCAGTTCGTGCATCCGGTTGAGGATGCGCAGGAACGTGGACTTGCCGCAGCCGGACGGGCCGATCAGCGCGGTCACCTGCCCCGCCGGCATGGTCAGCGAGACCCGGTCCAGCACCTTGTGGTCCCCGAACCAGGCGGACACCGATCGCGCCTGCAGCGTGGCCAGCCCCTCGGGGGGCACGCTGGGCAGGCGGACGGTGTCGTAATCCCGGATGTCTGTCATCGCGGCTCCTACTCCCCGGGATACCAATAGGCGTCGTCCTCGCGCTGCCGCCGGCGGCGCAACGCGCCCAGCGCGGTGGTGACGAAGATGGCGAACAGACCGGCCAGCGCGGTCAGGTTGGTCACGTTGCTGGACAGGCTGAGCGGACCCCCGATCGGGCCGGTCGGGTTGGCCTCGGGGCTGTCCGTGCCGGACCCGCTGGCCGTATCGCTGGCCACGTCCACCAGCGGCGGCCCGGACGACGCGGCCGCGGCGGTCCCGCCGGCGCGGGTGGGCGAGGATGTCGTCCCGGTCGGCGGTGTCGTGGTCGAGGTCGTCGCGGGCGGCGAGGTCGTCGTCGTGGCCGTGGTCGGGGATGGCGACTGCGTCGGCGAGGGGGACGGGCTGGGCGTGGGCACCGTCGAGGGCGCGGCGGACGTGGTGGGCGCGGCGGACGTGGCCGGGGCCGACGGCGGCGCGGTGCTCGACGCCGGGTACGCCACCGACCAGGTACCCGCGAGCGGCTGGGCACTGAGCAGGGTCACGCTGATGTCCACCCGGTAGTACTTGTTGATCTGACCCTGCCCCGGCCCGGAGGTGTACAGCCGCAGCTCGTAGAGGCCCTGGTACCCCACGGTCGTGCCGGTGTTGGGGAACTCGCCGATGTAGTCCGCGAGGGAGAAGTCGTTGGTGGTACCGGTGGCGACCGGCAGGCGCGTACCGGCGATCGGGGACGGGGTGCCGGGCGCGGTGACCGGGTAGTTCGTCGATCCGGTGAGGGTGTCCCCGCTCCACGACCCCGGCGGTACCCCGTTCTGCGGGGTGAACGCCTTCAGCTGCGCCTTGCTGTCGCCGGTGCGGCCCGGCCCGGACGCCACCGCGTAGAACGCCGCCGGCCTGGTGTCGAGCTGCCCGCCGGTCAGCACCGTGCCGTGCATGTCGTACAGGGTGATCGAGCCGAGCGCGTCGCCGTCCGGCTCCCACGCGGGCGGCGGGTCACCGGCCGCACCGCCGGCCTGGAGCACCAGCACGGCGGCGGTGCCCGCCAGGATGAGCACCGCCGCCGTACCCCATCGTGCCAAGCGTGCTGAGGGCCTGGTCATGTGCGCGGGTAGGGGCGCCGCCGCTTGGGCAGTAGGACGCCGGACAGGACGACCACGACCAGGGCAGCCGCCGCGAGGGTGAGGCTGCCCGGCGCGCTGACGTACGGCAGGTCCGCGGCCACCGGTGCGGTACCGCCGCC
>DATEJJ010000873.1:0-6955 GCA_035278125.1 Rugosimonospora sp. | reverse complement strand
CAAGACGGCCTCAATTACCGGCAATCCTTCCGTCAATTGTCACCAGTTGGGGCGCAGCATCAGGCTGAACCGCCGAACCGCGCGGCGTCGTCCGGCACGGCGCCGACCCCGGGACCAAGCCATTGATGCTTATTGACAAGTACTGCCACAGGCCGCACCCTGTGAGAGAGCGCTCTCTCAAAGGTATGGCAACAGTATTGCCCCGTCCGCTCGCAGTGAGGTCACCATGTCCCCGTACCCGCAGACCACGCCCGGCGCGCCGCCCACACGCCGGGTCCGACCGCACCGGACCCGACTGCCGCTCGCAGTCCTCGCGGTGCTCGCCGCGCTCATCGCCTCGGTCGCCACCGCCATGACCGCCCGCGCCTCGGTGCCGCCCACACCATCCGGCTGGAACCTGGTCTTCAGCGACGACTTCACCGGCAGCGCCGGTACCGGCGTGAACACCTCGAACTGGCTCTACGACACCGGTACCAGCTACTCGGGCGGGGCCGCCAACTGGGGCACCGGCGAGGTCGAGTCGATGACCAACAGCACCACCAACGTGTACCAGGACGGCAGCGGCCACCTGGTCATCCAGCCGGTACGCGACGGCTCCGGCAACTGGACCAGCGGGCGCATCGAGACGCAGCGCACCGACTTCGCCGCCCCCGCGGGCGGGAAGCTGCGGGTGGAGGCGTCGATCCAGCAGCCGAACGTGAGCGGTGCCGCCGCGGCCGGGTACTGGCCGGCGTTCTGGATGCTCGGCGACGCGGCCCGGCCGGTGGGCGCCACCAACTGGCCGAGCATCGGCGAGATCGACGTCATGGAGGACATCAACGGGCGCAGCTCCGAGTTCGGCACCCTCCACTGTGGAACCGTCTCCGGCGGCCCGTGCAACGAGACCACCGGCCTGGGTAGCGGCGAGCGTACCTGCTCCGGCTGCCAGACCGGATACCACACCTACGCGATGGAGTACGACCGCAGCGTCTCCCCCGAGCAGATCCGCTGGTACCTCGACGGCACCAACTTCTTCACCGTCAACTCGTCCCAGGTGGACGCGACCACCTGGAACAACGCGACCCACCACGGCTTCTTCATCATCCTCAACGTGGCCATGGGTGGCGCCTTCCCGGCGGCCTTCGGCGGCGGACCCACCTCGTCCACCCAGTCCGGCGTACCGATGAACGTGGACTATGTGGCGGTGTACACGGCCACCGGCGGCACCACCACCTCGCCACCCCCGTCGCCATCGCCGTCACCGTCCCCGTCGCCCACCTCGGGCGGCAGCGGTATCGACGCGTACTCGACGATCCAGGCGGAGAGCTACAACGCCCAGTCGGGTACCCAGACGGAGTCCACTTCGGACACCGGTGGCGGGTCGGACGTGGGCTGGATCTCGAACGGCGACTGGCTCCAGTTCAACAACGTGAACTTCGGCTCCACCCCGGCGACGCAGTTCATCGGGCGGGTCGCCTCCGGCGCTGCCGGCGGTATCAGCGGGCTGGTCGAGGTGCGGCTGGACTCGCTGTCCAGCGCGCCGATCGGGAGCTTCGCGATCGCGAACACCGGCGGCTGGCAGACCTGGCGCACGGTACCGGCGAACATCACCGGAGTCACCGGTACGCACACCGTCTACATCACGTTCACGAGCGGCCAGCCGGCCGACTTCGTGAACATCAACTGGCTGACGTTCGGCCACTGAGCCTGTGCTCAGAACCTGAGTCTGTACTCAAGAACGGCTTTGGGCGAGGGTACGTGTCCGCGATGTGTGCGGGGGAACCGGATGGGGCACGTACCCTCGCCCGCCGTACCTACTCGCCCGTGTCGCGCCTGGCCGGAGGCGCTGGGCAGCCAGGCGGAGGCGAGCCGGCTGCCGTTCGGGCGGAGCAGGTGTGCGGGACGGTGCGACGCTGGCGGGACGTCGCGGTGTCACCGCGTGAAGGTGGCTTGTGATGGTGTTTCATGTCGGAGTCGGATCGGCGGTCAGTCGAAGACACCGCGGTTGCGGGTGGCGCGGCGGGCCGGCGTGTCCTCCAGTACCGTCCGCCAGCTCGGCGTCGCCCGCACGCCGTACAGGTCGTGCCGGGCTGTCCACACCTCGTTCCACGGCTTGAACGCGGCCACCTCGGCCCGTTCGGCGATCCGGCGCGGCGCGCACGGCCATGACCGTCCACACCAGACACACTGGCCGGCCCCGTCAGGTTCGGCGTGCCTGCCGAGCAAGTGCTGCGCGTCCCGCCAGAGCAACCGGTCCACAACCCCGGTGGGCTCCGCGTGGTCTACGCCAACCACCTGTCCTCCCCCCACACTTCCTTGACGGCTTTGCCAGTGACGAACGTTCGCCGTCTGAATGCGAAGGTAGGCAGCCGCGCCGACCCCCCGGCGGACAGGCTGTGCGACTTCCCTCCTTCGGGGGTACCGCGGAGGTTCGCCGTGGGCTTAACCCCGAGGGGATGGCGGAACCTGCGCGAGTTGTTGCGACCGTCATGGAACCTCTCGACGCGTACAGCCAGGTGGTGACCTCGGTGGCGGAGCGGCTGCGGCCGAGCGTCGGTGCCCTGTCGGTGCGCACCTCGCGGGGAGCCGGCGCTGGTTCGGGCGTGGTGTTCACCGACGACGGCTTCCTGCTGACCAGCGCCCACGTGGTGGCCGGCGCGCAGAACGGCAGCGTGGCGTTCAGCGACGGTACGGAGTCGCGCTTCGACGTGGTGGGCGCCGATCCGCTGGCCGACCTGGCGGTGCTGCGGGCCCGTTCGATCGGTGTACCACCGGCCACCCTCGGTGACGCGGACACCCTGCGGATCGGACAACTGGTAGTGGCGATCGGCAACCCGATGGGGCTGGCCGGCTCGGTCACCGCGGGCGTGGTGAGCGCGCTGGGGCGGTCGATCCCGACCCGGGACGGGCGCAGGGTACGCCTCATCGACGACGTGATCCAGACCGACGCCGCGCTCAACCCGGGCAACTCCGGCGGGGCGCTGGCCGACTCGTCCGGCCGGGTGGTCGGTATCAACACCGCAGTCGCCGGGTACGGGCTGGGCCTGGCGGTACCCATCAACGGCACCACCCGGCAGATCATCTCGGAACTGTTGTCCACCGGCCGGGTACGCCGGGCCTGGCTCGGTGTCGCCGGCGCGCCCACCCCGCTGCCGCCGCAACTGGTCGAGCGGCTGGGTCAGCGCAACGGGCTGCGCGTGGTGGAGGTGGTACCCGGCAGCCCCGCCGGTACCGCCGGCATCTACCTGGGTGACGTGCTGCTCACCGCGGCCGGCAGGCCGGTGGAGAGCGTACAGGCGCTGCTCCGGCTGATGCTGGGGCCGGCGATCGGTGCCCGCCTGCCGATCACCCTGCTGCGCAAGGGCGCCCTGGTCGACGTCGTCGCGGTACCCGCCGAGCTGTCAGCGGCTACCTAGACGCCTGATCCTCACCGGAGGACCGGCCTTCGGCCGGGCCGCCTACCTGGCGCCCAGGTGCGCCAGCAGGTCCTGCCGCGTGAGCACCCCGCGTGGTTTGCCGTCGATGAGGACGAGCGCGGCGTCGGAGGTCTCCAGCAGGGCCACCGCCTCGCCGACCGGCTGCCCGCCACCGATCATCGGCAGCGGCGCCGCGAGGTGCCGTTCCAGCATGTCGTGCAGGTGCGCGTGGCCACTGAACAGCGCGTCCAGCAGATCCTTCTCCGCGATCGAGCCGGCCACCTCGCCGGTCACCACGGGTGGCTCCGCCTTCAGTACCGGCAGCTGGGAGACGCCGTACTCGCGCATCACGTCGATCGCGTCGCGTACGGTCTCGGTCGGGTGCACGTGTACCAGCTCGGGCAGCCGGGCGCCCTTCTGCTCCAGTACGTCGGCGACCGTGGCCCCCTGGTCCTCGGGCGCGCCGACGAAACCGTACCGGGCCATCCAGTCGTCGTTGAAGATCTTGGACAGGTACCCGCGCCCGCCGTCCGGGAGCAGCACCACCACGACGCCGTCCGGCCCCGCCTGCCGGGCCACCCGCAGCGCGGCCACCGTGGCCATGCCGCACGAGCCGCCGACCAGCAGCCCCTCCTCGCGGGCCAGCCGCCGGGTCATCTCGAAGGAGTCCTTGTCGGATACCTTGATGATCTCGTCGCAGACCTCGGGGTCGAACGTCTTCGGCCAGAAGTCCTCGCCCACCCCCTCGACCAGGTACGGCCGGCCGCTGCCGCCGGAGTACACCGAGCCCTCCGGGTCGGCGCCGATCACCTTGACCTGGCCGCCGGACACCTCGCGCAGGTAGCTGCCCACCCCGGAGATGGTGCCGCCGGTACCCACGCCCGCCACGAAGTGGGTGATCCGGCCGCTGGTCTGCTCCCACAGCTCCGGACCGGTGGACTCGTAGTGCGAGCGGGGATTGTTCGGGTTCGCGTACTGGTCCGGCTTCCACGCACCCGGGATCTCCCGGGCCAGCCGGTCGGAGACGTTGTAGTACGACCGCGGGTCCTCCGGCGCCACCGCGGTCGGGCAGACCACCACCTCGGCGCCGTACGCGCGCAGCACGTTCTGCTTGTCCTCGGAGACCTTGTCCGGGCAGACGAACACGCAGCGGTACCCGCGCGTCTGCGCCACCAGGGCCAGCCCGACGCCGGTGTTGCCCGAGGTCGGCTCGACGATGGTGCCGCCCGACGCGAGCAGCCCCGCCTTCTCCGCCTCCTCGACCATGCGCAGCGCGATGCGGTCCTTCACGCTGCCACCCGGGTTGAAGTACTCGACCTTCGCGAGCACGAGCGCGCCGAGACCCTCGGTCACGCTGCGCAGCCGTACCAATGGAGTATTGCCGACCAGTTCGACGACGTTGTCGTGGTAACGCACCAGGCCAGCTTAGTGATGCACCGCCGTCAGGCGGCGTCAACCACCCGCGCGGCGGCCCGGCGGCCCTCCCACACCAGGAAGCGTTCGGTCTCGGACAGCAACGCCCCGGCCAGCCAGACGGCCACGAACGCGTCGTCGGCCAGGCCGAAGAACGCGAAGAACGCCTCGGGGATCAGGTCGATCGGCGAGATGATGTAGATCAACGCGAGCACCATGCCGAACAACCGGCCCTTGCCGTCGTACCGGCCGGTGATGGTCGCGCCCAACATCCGGGGCACCGCGGACAGGCGCATGCCCAGCGGCGGGCCGCCCCTGATGCCCCGCACCACCGACCACAGCGTCAGGAACGCCGCCTTGCGTCCGAGCTTCGGCATTGTTTACCCGCCTCCCAGGTCCTCGTGTCTTCCATGGTGCCCCGCGCGGGCAAGATCTACCCATGGGCCTCGATGCGGGTGGATCGGCCCGGACAAGGCCGGATGACGCGCCCCGCCGAGCTACGCTCGAAGGTCCACACCGACGGTGCGGGACGGGGAGGTGAGTCGCCATCAACGGGAAGGGCGCGCGGATCACCAGGGGCGTCGCGCTGGCCGGGTTCTACGGCGGCGCGGGTGCCGGCCTGGTCGGCGGGCTGTTCGCCGGCCTGCTGCTCGGGCAGGCACGGCTGGCCCGGCACACCATCCCGCGGGCTGAGGCACCCCCACCCCGCTCCGACGGCCGGTACGGCTGCGAGTACCTCGGCGAGCCGGTGCGGCTGACCGTACTCGGTGACTCGACGGCAGCCGGGCTCGGCGTGGACCGCCCGCGTGACACGCCCGCCGCGCTGATCGCTGCCGGGCTCGCCGAGCGGCTGCACCGGCCGGTGCTGGTGCGCACCGTCGCGGTCGCCGGCTCCGAGTCCGTCGGGCTGATACCCCAGCTGGAACTCGCGCTGGCCTGGCGGCCCACGGTCGCGGTGATCCTGGTCGGCGCGAACGACGTCACCCACCGGGTACACGTGCCCGCCGCGGTCGGCTACCTCGCCGCGACGGTGCGCCAGCTGCGCGCGATCGGCTGCGACGTGGTCGTCGGCACCTGCCCGGACCTGGGCACCATCCGGCCCATCCAGCCACCGCTGCGGTGGTTGGCCCGGCGCTGGAGCCGGCAACTGGCCGCGGCGCAGACGTACGCCGTGGTCGAGGCCGGCGGCGCCACCGTGTCCCTGGTCGACCTGGTCGCGCCCAGCTTCTACGCCTCGCCCGGCCTGATGTTCAGCGCCGACCGCTTCCACCCGTCCGCCGACGGGTACGCCGCGGCAGCCGCGGCCATCCTGCCCACGCTGATCGCGGTACTCCGCCGCGACGTGACGGGCGTCACGGTCGACGGGCGGCCGGTCGATCAACCGGTCCCGCTCTCCGGGGACGAGGGGGTACGGTCGTTGGCGCAGGCGGCGGTGGAGGCCGCTGACCAGGCCGGTACCGAGGTCACCGGTGCCCGCGTCGGCGGGCGCGAGCGTGGCCCGGCCGGGCGCTGGGTACAGCTGCGGCACCGGGTGCGGCAGCTGACCGAGCGGCGCCAGGACCCGGCCGTACCGGTGACGTCCACAGTGGAGTAGGCAGATGGGTCTGGCGAAGCAGGTCGGCAGGGCGACGGCGATCACCGTGATCGCCAGTACCGTCGGCGGTGCCGCGCTGCTCGCCGCCGAGGCGGTGGCCGCCCGCTCCCGCCGGTACGCCCAGCCGGACATGGGCCTGGCCATGCGTACCACGGTCGGCCAGGCCAACGCGGCACCGCTGCGCCTGGTCCTGCTCGGCGACTCGTCCGCGCTCGGGGTCGGGGTCGAGCGGGTGAGCGACACGGTCGGCGGACGCCTGGCCGAGTTGCTCGCCGAGGGCGGCCGGCGGGTCGAGTTGTCCAGCGTGGCGGTACACGGTTCGCGCTCGGCCGACCTCGCCACCCAGGTCGCCCGCGCCCTCGTCGGGCACCCGCCGGACGTCGCGGTGATCCTGGTCGGCGCGAACGACGCGGTGAGCCTGCGCGCCCCGATCCCGGCCGCCGCCCACCTCGCCGCGGCGGTACGCCGGCTGCGCGACGCGGGCGTGGCGGTCGTCGTGGGTACCTGCCCCGACCTGGGCGCCGCCCGCGTCGCGCAGCCGAGTACCGCCGCG
>DATEJJ010000872.1:0-4771 GCA_035278125.1 Rugosimonospora sp. | reverse complement strand
GGCCAGTCCGGCCGGATCAGCGGGTACGCCCATCAGCGTGCCCCGGGGGATCGGGAGTAGCCGCCCGCCGATCGCGAGCGCCGCCGGTACCGGAGCCGGGTGGCGCAGCGCGTCACCGAGCCCGACCAGGTGGGCCAGGCGTACCGCCGGACTGTCCCCGCCGTCCGCGTCGCGTACCAGGAAGGATTCGGCGCCGGCCTCGATCGGCGCCCCGGACAGCGAGCCGGTGCGCAGCTTGCCGCCCAGGCGGCCGGCCTGGTCGACCAGCGTGAGTTCGGCCCGGGGTCCGAGCCGCTCGCGCAGCCGCTGGATGGCGGCGAGCCCGGCGATGCCGCCGCCCACCACCGCCACCCGGACCGCACGAGTCATACCGTCAACAGTGCCAGGCCGCGGACCGGGCACCACACGCAGGTGACCCTAGAGTGGCAGGAATGACGTCCTCCCCTGTTGACGCCCCGGTCGCGGTGGTGACCGGGGCCGCCGCCGGTATCGGCGCGCGCACCACCGAGGTCCTCGCCGCCGAGGGGTACGCGCTCGCCCTGCTGGACCTCCAGCCGGTCGGCGGGTACCCCGACGCGCTGGCCGCGACCGGCGACGTGAGCAGCGAGTCCGACGTCGTGTCGTTCGCGGGTACGGTGCTGGAGCGGTACGGCCGGGTGGACGTCCTGGTCAACAACGCCGGTATCGCGTGCATCTCGCCGGCCGAGGACACCTCACCTTCCGTATGGCGGCGGGTGCTGGAGGTGAACCTGACCGGTCCGTTCCTGCTCAGCCAGGCGTTCGGCCGGTCCATGCTGGCCGCCGGCCGGGGCTCGATCGTCAACATCGCGTCCGTGGCCGGGCTGCGCGGGGTGGCCGACCGCAGCGCGTACAACGCCAGCAAGCACGGGCTCGTGGGGCTGACCCGGACACTGGCGGCCGAATGGGGCGGCCGGGGCGTCCGGGTGAACGCGGTCTGCCCGGGCTGGGTCAAGACCCCGATGGACGACGCGTCGCAGGGCGAGGGCGCCTACGGTGACGTGGACATCACGCAGCACATCCCGATGGGCCGGTTCGCCAGCCCGGACGACGTGGCTCAGGCGGTCGCGTTCCTGGCCGACCCGCGGCGCAGCGGCTTTGTCAACGGGACCACACTCTCGGTCGACGGCGGGTGGGACGCGGACGGCTCCTGGCAGGCGTTACGCCAGTCCACGAGGTACCGCGACTGAGCTGTACCTCTTCCCGTAAGCATGCAGGTTGTCCCCAAGCTGGCCAGACGGATGCACACTCGAAGTGTGAACACGGAAGCGACCGGCGGCTCGGCCGACCTCGCCGCGCTCGCGGCGGATCCCAGCACGCCCACCCCCGAACTGGCCTCTGCGCTGATGCGCTGCGCCGACCCGGACTGCGCCGACCCCGAGGCCCTTCCCGTCGCGCTGGAGCTGGCGCGCCATCCCGACCCGGAGATCCGCCGGGCCGCGGCCCAGGTGCTGCCCGCGCTCGGCCAGTTGGCCGCGGACGACCCGAACAGCCGGGACGCCGTGGTCAGCAGCCTGATCGCGCTCACCCGGGACGGCGACGAGGACGTGCGGGACTGGGCCTGTTTCGCCCTGGGTACGCAGTTGTCCGATGTGGACTCGCCGGAGTTGCGGGACGCGCTGGCGGAGCGGCTGGACGACGAGCACGACGACACCCGGTGCGAGGCGACGCTGGGCCTGGCCCGCCGGTCCGACCCGCGTACCCTGCCGGTGCTGCGCCTGCGGCTCGCCGCGCCGAACGTGTACGCACTGGAGATCGAGTCGGCCGGCGCGCTGGGCGACCCGTCGCTGCACACGCTGGTACGCGCGCACCTGGCCGGCTGGGACGACGAGGTGGTACCGAAGGTCTGCGCGGCACTGCGGCTGACCGACCCGGACGGGGTGGGCGACGACCTGCTGGACGGGCTGGCCGACTGGTACCGCGCCGGCAGCCTCCCGGGTGCCCCGCCCGACGGGTACTGGTGGGGCATTGCCGAGGGCCTGCTGGAACTGGCGCCACGCCGGGCGGTGGAGATCGCCGACGCGGTACGGCAGCGGCTGGCCCGCTCCGGTGGCGGCCTCGACCGGCTGCTCTCCTCGCCGCTGGCGGACGTCGCCCGGGACCACGGCTGGACCGGCTGACCGGTAGCCTGCCCGTGTGACCGGCGTCGCGTTCGCGGTGCTCGCCAAGTCCGCACCCACCCCCAGCGCCCGCCCCTCGACCACCCTGATCGTGTTCACCGGCGTTCTCGCGGCGGCCATCGTGCTGCTCATCTGGTCGCTGGTCCGGCACTCGATCACGGCCGCGCACGAGGGCGGGCACGCGCTGTTCGCGGCGCTCTTCGGCGGTACCGTCAAATCGGTCCACCTCAACCACCCCAAACAGGGCAACGTCACCACGTTCAGCGGTGTCGGCGGCCTCGGCCGCTTCGTGACCGCGATGATGGGGTACCTCAGCCCGTCCGCGTTCGGGCTGGTCGGCGCGCTCCTGCTGGGGCACGGCTCGGCCACCGCGGTGCTCTGGATCAGCCTGGTGTTCCTGGCCATCCTGCTGCTCCAGGTGGCCCACCTGCGCGGCGTCCTGATCGTGCTGGCCACCGGCGGCGTCATCTTCCTGGTCGCCCGGTACGCCGCGCCCGACGTACGGACCATGTTCGCCTTCACCTGGATCTGGTTCCTGCTCTTCGGCGGGTTCCGCGGGGCGATCGGCCTGATCGAGGCGCGCCGGGATACCCGGGCGAAGAAAAAGAAGGACGAGTCGTCGGACGCGTTCCAGCTGCGCAAGCTGACCTACATCCCGACCACGCTGTGGGTCGGGTTCTTCTCGCTCACCACGCTCAGCGCGCTGATCCTCGGTGCCGCGATCCTGCTCGGCATGCTGGGCCGGCCGACGGGCTGAGTCGCGACTCAGCGCGCGGACAGCTCGTGCACCAGCGCGACCACCCGGGTCAGGATGTCCGGATCGGTCTCCGGCAGCACGCCGTGGCCCAGGTTGAACACGTGCCCGGGCGCCGCCTTGGCCTGGTCGAGGATCTGGCGTACCTCGGCCTCCACCACCGGCCACGGCGCGAACAGCACCGACGGGTCCAGGTTGCCCTGCAGGGCAACGCCCGGCCCGACCAGGTCGGCGGCCACGTCCAGCGGGGTCCGCCAGTCCACGCCCACCACGTCGGCACCCGCGCCGGCCATCGCGCCGAGCAGCTGGTGGGTACCCACCCCGAAGTGGATCCGCGGTACCCCCGCGTCGGACAGCCCGCGCAGCACGTACGCCGAGTGCGGCAGCACGAAGCGCCGGTAGTCCTGCTCGGACAGGGCACCCGCCCAGGAGTCGAAGAGCTGGATCGCGGACACCCCGGCGTCGACCTGTACCCGCAGGAACTCCAGCGTGATCTCGGCGAGCCGGGCGCACAGCCCGTGCCACAGGTCGGGCGCCTGGTACATCAGCGCCTTGGTGCGCTCGTGGTGCCGGGACGGCCCGCCCTCGACCAGGTAGCTGGCCAGCGTGAAGGGCGCACCGGCAAAGCCGATCAGCGGGGTGCCGGCCAGCTCCGCCAGGGTCAGCCGGATCGCCTCGGCCACGTACCCGACGTCCTCCGGGCGCAGCGGCCGCAGCTTGTCCAGCCCGGCCTGGTCCCGGATCGGCTCGGCCACCACCGGCCCGGTACCGGGCACGATGTCCAGGTCGACGCCGGTGGCCACCAGCGGTACCACGATGTCGCTGAACAGGATCGCCGCGTCTACCACGTGGCGTCGTACCGGCTGCAGGGTCAACTCGGTGACGAGCTCCGGGCGCTGGCAGGCGGCCAGCATCGGGATACCGGCCCGGGCCTCGCGGTACTCGGGCAGCGACCGGCCGGCCTGCCGCATGAACCAGACCGGCGGTCGAGCGCCGGGGCGGCCGCTGGCAGCGCGGACGAGGAGGGAATCGGCAGGGGTGGCAGACACGCTGGACATCGCCCCCATCGTCGCACGCCCGTCTCGGCGCGCCTGCGGGCAATTGTCGTAGGGCCGTGCCACGTTGATGGCAACTACGCGCGACGTGGGAAGGAGACTGCCGTGACCGTCGAGTTGCTGTTCCTCTACTGCCCGTCCTGCGCGCGCGAGTGCCTGACCGAGACCCCGCCCTGCCCGGACGGGCACGGCGAGTTCTGTCCCGACCGCGCCTGCGTCGAGTGCGGCACCGCGCTGCTGCTGGACGCGCCGCTGTTCGCCCTGGCCCGGCCGCGTCGCCATCGCGGTGCCCGCTCGCTCCGCCGGCGGTCCGCGGCATGACGGTGACCACGGTGGCCGGTGGCGACAGCGCGTCCACGGCAGCTCCGCGCCCCGCTCCGCCGCCGGTCTTCCGCGAGGCGGTCGAGAGTCTTCGAGCCACGGCGGTCCGCAGCGAGATCCGGGTCGAGCCGCTGCGGCCGCCGCAGAAGCTCGCCCCGTTCAGCTACGCGGTCAGTGCCGAGATCCCCGGTCCGGACGGCGACCTCGCCACCGGCCGGCTCGTGCTGCTGCACGACCCCGAGGGACACGAGGCGTGGGACGGCGTGCTGCGGCTGGTCGGCTACGCCTCGGCCGAGCTCGACGAGTCGATGGGGGTCGACCCGTTGTTCCCGGCCGTGGGCTGGAGCTGGTTGATCGACGCGCTGGACGAGCGGGGTGCGGCCTACCGGGCGGCCGGCGGGACAGTCACCCAGACGACGTCCACCCGCTTCGGCGACCTGCACGGCCCGCGCACGACGGTCTCGCTCGAACTGCGCGCCTCCTGGACGGCCGATACGGCCGAC
>DATEJJ010000871.1:0-3374 GCA_035278125.1 Rugosimonospora sp. | reverse complement strand
CGCGCGGCCCGCAGCACGGGCATCGGCGGGCGGGTATCCGCGCGCGAGGTCTTCGCCGCCGCGGACCGGGGCGACGAGCGCGCCGCCCGGGTGGTCGCCGACGAGGCGCTGCTGGTGGCCAGGGCGATCTGCGCTGTAGTGACTGTCGTCGACCCCGAACTGGTGGTGCTGGGCGGCGGCGTGGGCCGCGCGGAGGGCCTGCTGGACCGGGTCGAACGGGAACTGCGCCGGATCTCGCCGGTGCTGCCTGAGTTGCGGGTCAGCGCGCTGGGCGCGGACGCGGTGGTGGACGGCTGCCTCAGCGCCGGCCTCGAACGCACCTGGGAACGCGTCACCGCCGCCTAGTCGATCCAATGTGGACAGTGCCGGGGCCACGGCCGGTGCCGCGCGCCCGGTATGTCCGCGAACGTCGGTTGACCCGATTGGCGGCGCTCGATGACGGGTGGGTTTCGAGTGTGTGTCTTGTGGGTTCCGTGCGCGCGTCCTACTCTCCAGTAACACGTCACGCGTTTCTCGCGTAGCCGTCGCGCGGCGCCGGAGCCCGCGGCCATCCATCCCACCCCTTGCCGCCCTCCGAATCCGGGAGACTGCATGCCCCCGTCCATTTCCATCGATACATGGAGATCTATCAAGAACTTCTCGGTGGCCGCCGTCGCCGCCGCGGTGACCGCCGTGGCCGCCACCCCCACCGCGGCGTCCGCCTCGACCAGCTACCCGGTCGTGTACAGCTTCGCCGCCGGCATCGCCGCCGCGCTGGCGAGCCCGGGTGCCGCACCGCCGGGCGCCAACGACTGGTCGTGTACCCCCACCGCCGCCCACCCCGACCCGGTGGTGCTGGTACACGGCACGTTCGGCAACATGACCGACAGCTGGCAGGCGCTGTCCGCCCTGCTGGCCAACGACGGGTACTGCGTCTTCGCGCTCAACTACGGCGGCGGCGCGGATACCGACCTGTTCCAGGGGTACGGCGACATCCCGACCAGCGCCGGGCAGCTCGCCGCGTTCGTGAACCGGGTGCTCGCCGCCACCGGAGCCGCCAAGGTGGACATCGTCGGGCATTCGCAGGGCGGCATGATGCCCCGGTACTACCTCGGTTTCCTGGGTGGTGCGGGCAAGGTGAAGCGGCTCGTCGGGCTGGCGCCGTCCAACCACGGTACCGACCTGGACGGGTTGACCGGCCTGCTGGCCGCGTTCCCGGGCGGCTCGTCGGCGGTGGCCGCGGCGTGCGTCGCATGCGCCCAGCAGATCGCCGGATCCTCTTTCATGGCAACACTCAACGGGATCGGCGACACGGTACCGGGCGTGACGTACACGGTCATCGAGACCCGGCACGACGAGGTTGTCACGCCGTACGGCACCGCGTTCCTCGGCGGTTCGGCGGTCACCGACATCACGCTCCAGGACCAGTGCGCGCTGGACCTCACCGACCATCTCGGCATCGTGTACGACCAGATCGCCCTGCACGACGTCCTCAACGCGCTCGACCCGGCACACGCGACAAGTCCACTGTGTACGGTCGTGCTGCCGGTACTCGGCGGGTGAATCCATCCGAGGAGGAGCACCTCGCTGGCAACGTCTCGGGCGCGGTACGGGTCGGCGCCACCGTGCGCCGGCCCACCGGCCCGTGGACGCCGGCCGTACACGCGCTGCTGACGCACCTGACCGGGCGGGTACCGCACATCCCTCGGGTGTACGGAGTGGACGGTCAGGGCCGGGAGATCCTCGACTACCTACCGGGGCGGGTCATCGACACCGGGGCCGAGCTGCTCACCCCGGCGCAGCTCGACGCGCTGGTGCGCTGGACCGCCGGCTTCCACCGCGCGGTCGCCGGCTTCAGCCACCCGGGGCCGTGGCGCTACTTCCCGATCCCGAACCCCACACTCATCGGGCACAACGACATCGCGCCGTACAACGCCTGCTTCGCCGGTGACGCGGTGGCCGGCGTGTTCGACTGGGACCTGTCCGGGCCGACCAATCCCCTGGCGGAACTGGCCTTCATGGCGTGGAACTGCGTGCCGCTGTGGGAGGACGTCACCGCGGCCCGCGCCGCCGCGCGGCTGGACCTGATGGCCAGTGCGTACGGCGGCTGCTCCGCGCGGCAGATCCTGCACGCCGTACCCCCGCGCATCGAACTGATGCTCGACGGCATCCCGGTCGCCGCGGCCGCCGGGGACGCGGGCATGGCGCGCCTGGTGGCCCTCGGCGAGCCCGAGCGGTCGCGACTGTCCCTACAGGACCTCATCAGACGCATCCCCGACATTGACCGGGCGCTCACCGGCGACCACGCCGGGTAAGGTCATTCTCAGGATCAACACGTGAAGGAGGCGGTGTCGGTGTCGGACGGGCCGAGATCGGTGGTCGGGATCGACGTCGGTGGCACCGGGATCAAGGGTGCTCCGGTCAACCTCGGCACCGGGGAGCTGACCCGGGAACGGATACGCCTGCTCACCCCGGCGCCCGCGACGCCGGACGCGGTCGCCCGGACCGTCGCCGAGGTGGTCGACCAGCTCGACGCGCCGGGACCGCTCGGGCTGACCATGCCCTCCGTGCTGACCGGCGGCGTGGTCCGCACCGCCGCGAACATCGACCAGTCCTGGCTCGGGGTGGACGCGGTGGAGCTGTTCGGCACCGCGACCGGGCGCCCCGTGGTCGTGGTCAACGACGCCGACGCGGCCGGCATCGCCGAGGTGCGCTTCGGCGCGGGCGCCGGACGGCAGGGCGTGGTCCTGCTCGTCACCCTCGGCACCGGCATCGGCAGCGCGCTGTTCGTGGACGGGGTGCTGGTGCCCAACACCGAGCTGGGCCACCTGCACCTGCACCACGGCGACGCCGAGGACTGGGCCGCCGATTCGGTCCGCGAGCGCGACGACCTGTCCTGGGAGGAGTACGCGCAGCGGCTCGAACGCTACCTCCAGATGGTGCAGCAGCTGTTCTGGCCCAGCCTCATCATCATCGGCGGCGGGATCAGCAAGAAGTCCGACCGGTACCTGCCGCTGATGCGCGTGGACACCGAGGTGGTACCGGCCACCCTGCTGAACAACGCCGGCATCGTCGGCGCCGCCATGACCGCGGCGTCAATCGGGTGAGCGCTCCGCCACCCAGGTGGCGATCTGGGTGCGCGCCGCGAAGCCCAGCTTCTGCAGGATGTGCGCCACGTGCGACTCGGCGGTACGCCGCGACGTGAACAGCGTCACGGCGATCTCCTTGTCGCTCAGCCCGCGCGCCACCAGCTCCGCCACCTGCCGCTGCCGCCGGGTCAGCGGCGCCCAGCCCGGGCTCGGCGCGGGTACGTCGGCCGGCTGGTCGATCCCGGCCTCGCCCAGCGCGTACGCCACCGCGTCCGGCTCGGGCAGCTCCGCGCCGTGCTCGCAGGC
>DATEJJ010000870.1:0-2221 GCA_035278125.1 Rugosimonospora sp. | reverse complement strand
CGGGTGGCCGGCCAGGGAAGTTACCGCCGCGGGCACGGCGGTCAGCCCGGTGACCGCGAGCACGAGGCCGGCCAGGCCCGCCAGCGTCCGGCCGTTGCGCCGCCGCTCAATGACGTCGATGCCTTCCATGACCGCTCCCTCGCGCCAGACCACAATCGACGGTCGTCGATCATAGCCGGGCCGGGCGCGCTCAGCTACCGGAGCGGCCGGCCCAGAAGCCGATCAGCGCCTGCGCCGTCGGCCCCGGCCGCTCCATCGCCGGCGAGTGCCCGGCGCCCGCGATCACCTCCAGCCGGGCCCCCAGCCTGGTGGCCATCTCCCGCTGCGCGTCCAGGGGCCAGGCGTCGTCGTGCTCGCCGAAGCAGACCATGGTGGGTACCCCCACCGCCCGCAACTCGCCCACCCGGTCGGGCTCCGACCGCAACGCGTCCGCCATGCCGAACAGCCCGGGCAGGCTGGACGCCAGGAACCGGGTGCGGAGGAACTCGCGCAGCGGCTCGGGCGGCGGGGGCTGGTCGGGTACCGCCGGGTCCTGCTCCATCGCGGCGTACAGCGCGGCCATGTCGCCCTGCGCGGCCACCGGTTCCAGCCGGGCCATCCGCTCGCGCCGGGGACCGTCGCCCATCCCGGCCGGGCCCGAGCAGAGCAGGGTCAGCGACCGGTACCCGGCCGGGCGGCCCAGCACCGCCGCCCGCGCGACCAGCCCGCCGAAGGAGTGCCCGAGCAGGTGCACCGGCCCGCCCAGCGCGGCGGCCACCTCGTCCACCACGCCGCCCAGCCAGCCCACCGTGTACGCCGAGCGCTCCGCCGGCCCCGGGCTCTGGTACTGCCCCGGCTGGTCGATGGCCAGCACCCGGTACCCGGCCGTGGCCAGCGGGTCGAGGATCAGCGCGAAGTCTTCCTTGCTCCCGGTGTACCCGGGCACCAGCAGCGCGGTACCGGCCGGCGCGCCGCCAGGCCGCGCGTCCAGCACGGCGACAGTCGCCGAGGGCAGGGTCAGGAACCGGGAAGTCCAGAACGGGTCCACCCGTCCATCCTGGCCCACCGGCCTGGTTGATCCGTGGCCGCCCTGCGGGCCTTCAGGAACAATGGCCGGGTGGGGACTTCGGAGCAGGCACACGTGACCCTGTCCGGCGGGGTGGACATGCCGCTGGTCGGCTTCGGCACCTGGCAGCTGCGCGGCGAGCGCGGGTACGAGGCCGTCCGGTACGCGTTGCGGGCCGGGTACCGGCACCTCGACACGGCCACCATGTACGGCAACGAGACGGAGGTGGGCCGCGCACTGCGGGACAGCGGGCTGGCCCGGGCCGACGTGTTCGTCACCACCAAGCTGCCCGCCGGGCGGGTCGGGAACGCGCGCGGGACGCTGCGGGACAGCCTGCGCGCGCTGGGCACCGACCACGTGGACCTGTGGCTCATCCACTGGCCACCGGACGGTGCCGCGCCGGACGTGTGGCGGGAACTGCTCGCCGCGCGGGACGCGGGGCAGGCGCGTGCGGTCGGGGTGAGCAACTACAGCACCCGCCAGCTCGACGAGCTGATCCGGGCGACGGGCGAGGCGCCGGCGGTGAACCAGATCCCGTGGAGCCCGGCGCTGCACGACCCGGAGCGGCTGGCCGAGCACCGGGAGCGGGGCGTGGTGCTGGAGGGGTACAGCCCGATCAAGGGCACCAACCTGCGCGACCGTACCCTCACCGCGATCGCGCAGCGGCACGGCGTGCCGGTACCGCGGGTGGTGCTGCGCTGGCACCTGGAGCACGGCATCGTGGTGATCCCCAAGTCCGCCAGGCCCGAGCGTATCGCGAGCAACCTGGACCTGTTCGGCTTCACGCTGAGCCCCGAGGAGGTGGCCCAGATCGACGCGCTGGCCCGCTGAGTCGCGACTCAGCGGCGGCCCGGGGCCGGAGGTGGCCCGAAGGCGATGACGCGGCTGGGTGCCGGGAAGCCGAGCACCGGCTGGCCGCGCAGGGCGTCCGCGAGCGTGTGCGCGACCGCGATGTCCACTTGGGACGATACGCCCGCGCCCACCCCGTCACTCGGGTTGACCGGGTTGGCCGCGATCGCGGCGGCGGCGAGCTGCGGGGTGAAGCCCACGAACGTCTCCGTCGCGTTGTTCTCCGAGCTGCCCGTCTTGCCGCCCACCGGCCGCCCGAGGATCGCGCCCACGGCCGGCGCGGTACCCCCGTCGCACCGCCCGTACGCCGACTGCTGGCCGACCGGG
>DATEJJ010000869.1:0-4539 GCA_035278125.1 Rugosimonospora sp. | reverse complement strand
CGGCCGGGGCTCGTCGTGTGGGCCGCCGCGCGGGCGCCGGGCGCGGTGGAGCTGGTGGTGGAGCTGGGGTTCGACGTCAACGCGTTCGGCCGCGCCGACGTGCCGGTCGAACAGGAGTGGCAGACCGCGCTGCACCACAGCGCCGGCGAGGGCGACGTGGAGCTGACCCGGCGGCTGCTCGCGCTGGGCGCGGACCGTACCCTCCGGGACCGGCGCTTCGACGCCACCCCGCGGGACTGGGCCCTGCACTTCGACCAGTGGCCCGCGGCCGAACTGCTCGATCAGTGAGCGGTCGAATACCGGGACCGCAGCGCCTTCTTGTCGGGCTTGCCCAGCGCGGTCAGCGGGAGCGCGTCGGCGACGATCACGTGCTTGGGTACGTGTACCGGACCCTTGCGCTCCCGTACCGCCGCCTTGATCTCCTCGGTCACCCGGGCGACCGCCGCCTCGTCCTGCGGATCGGTGCCGCGCAGCACCACGATGGCCGTCACCGCCTCGCCCCACTTCTCGTCCGGCGTGCCGATCACCCCGACCTGGGCCACCGCGGGGTGGGTGGCCACGGCGTCCTCCACCTCGCGCGGGAACACGTTGAACCCGCCCGTGACGATCATGTCCTTGACCCGGTCCACGATGAACAGGTACCCGTCGTCGTCCTCCCGGGCCACGTCGCCGGTGTGCAGCCAGCCGTCCCGGAACGCCTCCGCGGTCGCCTCCGGCTTGTTCCAGTACCCGGACGCGAGCAGCGGACCGGCGACACAGACCTCGCCCGGCTCGCCCGGTGCCACCGGGTTGCCCTGCTCGTCCAGCAGGGCGGTGCGCAGGAACGCGGACGGCCGGCCGCAGGAGGCCAGCCGCGCCTCGTCGTGCTGCGCCTTGGCCAGGTAGCTGATGGCCATCGGTGCCTCGGTCTGGCCGAAGTACTGGGCGAAGATGGGGCCGAACCGGTCCAGCGCCTCGCGCAGCCGGACCGGGTTGATCGCGGCGGCGCCGTAGTAGACGGTCTGCAGCGAGGACAGGTCCCGGGTACGCGAGTCGGGGTGGTCCATCAGCGCGTACAGCATGGTGGGTACCAGCATGGTCGCGGTGATCCGCTGCTCCTCGATGGTGCGCAGCACCTCGCCCGGGTCGAACCGGGGCAGCACGAAGAGCGAGCCTCCCTTGATCAGGGTCGGCGCGAAGAACGCCGCGCCGGCGTGCGAGAGCGGCGTGCACACCAGGAACTTGGGCGAGTCCGGCCACTCCCATTCGGCCAGCTGGATCTGCGTCATGGTGAGCATCGACCGGGCGGTACCCACCACGCCCTTCGGCTTGCCGGTGGTACCGCCGGTGTACGTGATCGAGACGATGTGGTCGGGTGGCAGCGGTGCGGGGCGCAGCGGCTGCGGCTGGTACCCGTCCGCGGTGGCGACCAGGTCCCGCGCGCCGGTACCGGCCAGCGCCTCGGGTACCGGGCCGATGGTGAGCACCTGCTTGAGCCCGGGTACCTTCTCCAGCAGGCCCAGCGCCCGCTCCACGAACGCGGGTACCGGGTCGATGATCAGGGTGCTGATGCCCGCGTCGTCGATGGCGTACGCGTGGTCGTCCAGCGAGCCGAGCGGGTGCAGGGCGGTACGCCGGGCGCCGAGCATCTGGCCCGCCGCGATGATCAGCAGCACCTCGGGCCGGTTCAGCGACAGCAGCGCCGAGGACGCCCCGGTACCCGCGCCCAGCACCTCGAACGCCTGCGCGTACCGGCTCACCGCCGCCGCGGTCTCGCCACCGGTCAGCGTCGTGTCGCCGAGTACCATCACGGGCTTGTTCCGGTGCTGCCGCAGCGCGGCGACGACGAGGTGGCCCAGGTGGTTCGGCTGCCGCATATCCTGCTCAGTCACGTTCGTCCTTCCCCTCAATCCGAAGACGCGCCGTACAGCGTGACCACGCAGGCGCCGCCCAGTCCCAGGTTGTGTGCCAGCCCCAGCCGCGCGCCGGGTACCTGCCGGTCGCCGGCCTCGCCGCGCAGCTGCCAGGCCAGTTCCGCGCACTGGGCCAGCCCGGTCGCGCCCAGCGGGTGGCCCTTGGAGATCAGCCCGCCGGACGGGTTGACCACCCAGGTACCGCCGTAGGTGGTGGCGCCGGAGCGCACCAGCGCGCCGCCCTCGCCCTCGGCGCACATGCCCATCGCCTCGCAGCTGAGGATCTCGTTGATCGAGAAGCAGTCGTGCAGTTCGACCACGTCCACGTCGCCGATGTCCACGCCCGCGTCGGCCAGCACGGCGCGGGCCGCCCGGCGCGTCATGGGGGCACCCACCACGTCGATGGCCGAACCGGAGTCGAACGAGTCCGCGCCGTCGGTGACCATCCGCTGGGCCAGGATCTCCACCCGCCGCCCGGCCGGCACGTGCTGCCGCGCGAACCGCTCGCTGACCACCACCGCGGCCGCGGCCCCGTCCGACATCGGCGAGCACTGGGTACGGGTCAGCGGGCCGGCCACCGGCTTGTCCGCGAGTACCTGGTCGAGCGTGAACGGCCGCTGGAACTGGGCCAGCGGGTTGCGGGTGGAGTGTTCGTGGTTCTTCACCGCCACCCGGGCCAGGTCCTCGGCGGTGGTGCCGTAGCGCCGCATGTGCTCCCCGGCCGCCTGCGCGAAGATCCACGCGGTCAGCGGTGCGCCGTCCGCGGGCGGTGGCATCGTGGCGAGGTGCCTGTCCAGTGGAGACACCGCGCCCGGCTGGCCGGACATGGCCGCCCGGGTCATCTGCTCGAACCCGACCGCGAGCGCGACGTCGACCAGTCCACTGTGGACCCATTCGCGGGCGAGCAGCAGGGCGGTGGAGCCGGTGGCGCAGTTGTTGTTCACGTTGACCACGGGGATGCCGGTCAGCCCGACGTCGTACAGGGCGCGCTGGCCGGCGGTGGAGGGCTGGAACACGTACCCCACGGCGGCCCGCTCGACCTGACGGTACTCGATGCCGGCGTCGGCCAGCGCGGCGCCGACGGCGGTCGCGACCAGCTGCGGGTACGTGACCTCGCCGCCGATCTTCACGAACGGGGTCATCCCGACCCCGGCGACATAAACCTTCATGGCACCTCGCTGCCGACCACCCAGAGCGCGTGGAACTGGGACGCGCCGCCCATCGCGTGCCCGACCGCGAGCCGCGCACCGTCCACCTGGTGCCCGCCGGCCAGGCCACGTACCTGCAGCGCCGCCTCGGCGAACCGGAGCAGCCCGGTGGCGCCGGTCGGGTTGCCGCAGAGTACCCCGCCGGACGGGTTCACCGGCAGGTCGCCGCCGAAGGCGGTACGGTCCTCGTCCACCAGCCGCCAGCCCTGGTGCTCCGCGGCCAGCCCGACGTTCTCCAGCCACATCGGCTCGTACCAGCTGTACGGGATGTACAGCTCGGCCACGTCCACCTCGCGCGCCGGGTCGGTGATCCCGGCCTGCCGGTACGCGTCGGCGGCGCAGTCCCGGCCGGCGCGCGGGTTCACCTCGTCCCGGCCGGCGAAGTGCCCGGTCTCGGTGCGCCAGGCCATGCCGTGGATCCAGGCCGGCGGGCGCGGGGCGCGGGCCGCGTGCGCCGCGTCCGTGATGACCACCGCGCAGGAGCCGTCCGAGGACGGGCAGGACTCCAGGTACCGGATCGGGTCCCAGAGCATGGGGGAGTCGCGTACCTCTTCGATGGTGATGTCCGCCCGCCGCAGGTGCGCGTACGGGTTGCCCGCGGCGTTGCGCCGGTGGTTCACGGCGACCTTCCAGCCGATGTGCTCCGGCGCGCGGGAGCGGCGGATGTACTCGCGGATCACGGGGGCGAAGTGGCCACCGGCCCCGGCGCCGAGGTGCGCGCTGAACGGCAGCCCGCGGGACAGGGCCCAGGTGAAGTTGCCCTCCGACTCCTTGGAGTAGGCGACCACGAGTACCCGCTCCGCGAGCCCGGCCGCGACCAGGTGGGCGCCGTAGATGGCCGCGTGCCCGCCCACGCTGCCGCCGGTGAACACCCGGGTGACCGGCAGCCCGACCGCACCCATCGCGTCGGCGAGGTACAGCTCGGGGTTCATCACCCCGTCGAACAGGTCCGGCGTCTTGCTCAGCACGACCGCGTCGATATCGGCGAAGCTCAGCTCGGCGTCGGCCAGCGCGGCGGACACGGCCTCGCGCACCATCGCCCCGATGGTGACCTCGCGCCGCTTGGCCTGCCGGCTCTGCCCCACCCCGATCACCGCGAGTCCGGTCATGCTCGGGCCTCCTTGGGCATGCCCTCGTGGCCCTCGCTTCGCTCGGTGCGCTCGGTCATGCGCCGCCGCCCGCAGCCGGCCCGGAGGGAGGGAGCGCAGCGACCGAGTGGAGGGTCGGATACAGGGCGGGCTGGCCGGTCAGCTCGGGCGCAGCCCGATCCACCCGCGAGGATCGGGGATGACCCGCGCTCGCGGAGCGAGCGCCAGCTAGCTCAGCCGCCAGCAGGCAGACCAGGTTGTGCTGCAGCGCGGGGCCGTTGGTGGCGTGGGCGAGCGCGCGGTCCGCGCCGCCGGCCATGATGCGGCGGGCGGCCTCGCCGATGCGGACCA
>DATEJJ010000868.1:0-13650 GCA_035278125.1 Rugosimonospora sp. | reverse complement strand
TCACCGGGTTATCGCATGCGAGGTCAGGGCTGGGTCGGCATGGTCGAGCAGTTCGAGACGCCGGGCTGGCCGGTCAGCCGGTTGGTGAGCCAGTCGATCGCGGGTGCCTGGTCGGCGAGCAACGGCCCGAAGTGGTTGAGCAGAGCGTCGCCGAGGGCGGGTGCGTTGACCGGTACGTAGGTGACGTTGCCACCCAGCCCGCACCAGTCGACGGCGAGGGTGCGGGCCTGGGCGTGGGGAACGAGGTTGTCGTTCACGCCGGTGGCCACCCGCACGGGCCCGGTCGGTTTGAGGGTGCCGATGCGCTGCTTGGCGAAGACCGCCTGAGCCACGGGTACGGTCGCCACAATGTCACTGATCGACTGCCCGGTGGTTGTCCAGGCCGTGCTGTGTTGGTAGCCGTAGGTCAGGATCGCGTCGCCGACGCACATCGTGGACAGGTCCGTCAGAGCCGCCTGGCCGGCGGCGTTGAGGTACCCATTGAGGATGGGTCGCAGGGCCGGGTCGGCTTGGACGAAGCCGTTGACCGCCCAGCCGAGCGCCCCGGCCAGGGCACTGCCGTCGATCGCCCGGGTCACCGCGGCCAGGTCGGCGGGTGGGGCACCGACGTAGGCGCCGGCGAGCGGGACGTCGGGTGCGTACGAGGGCTGGAGTTCCGCCGCGGCGGCGGTGGCGCCGCCACCCTGGCTGTAGCCGTACAGGCCGATCAGGCTCCCGGGGGTCAGGGAGGTGCCGGGCAGAGCGCGGGCGGCCCGGGCGGCGTCCAGCACGGCGTGGCCCTCGTCGACCCGGTTGACGTACGTGTGCAGCCGGTCGGTGGTGCCCAGCCCGACGTAGTCGGTGACCACGACGCCGATGCCATTGGCCAGCAGGCGGTACATGGCGAGGATCTCGTAGCCGACCGAGATCGTGTTGGGGGTCACGACCACCGGGTGTTCCAGCCCGAACGATGCCGAGCACTGGTCGCCCTGGCCCATGGTCCCGGGGGCCACCACGACCAGAGGCCGCGGCCCGTTACCGGTCCATGCCGCGGTGGGTTCGATGTAGGCACCGGTGACCGCGACCGGTGCGCCGTTGGAGTCGGTCGACTTGTACATCAGCCGGGTGGCCCGACCGGGCAGCGTGCCGGTGATGCCGGGCAGACTCACCGCCAGCGGCAGCGCCTCGGTGCGTACCAGCGCCCCGTTGGCCTGGGGCAGCGCGGCGGGCGGTGTGTAGAAGGCCGGGATGGTCACGCCACGGGACACGATGGGCGCAGACACCACGGGCGCGGCTGCCACTGGCATGGTCGAGGCGTCGGCCACGGACGTGCACCCGGCGATCGCGCCCAGAGCCAGCGCGACGGCGGCAACAGCACCGGCCGACGTCCCTCGGTTGGGTACGCGCCAAGACATGCGTCGCGTCTGCACAGGAGAACTCCTCACGGGAACACGGGCGACGTCACGCTGGCCGCTGCCACCTGACTTTCACGGAAGGCCGAGACGATGGACCCTTCCCCGATGCGGGTATGGGTCACCGGCGGGCACACCGCATCGGTGGCTTGGGGCGACTGGCCAGCGTCCGACCGGCTGGTCGGGGCGTTTCGATGATCGCTTTCGGCTGGCTGGTCCCAGTTGGCTACCAACTGTGGTCGCAGCAAATCGTCTCTGTCAATGACTCGCGGCCAACGTCGTTGCCGCCGGTACGGGCACCGAAGTGAGCACATCGGACCGGATGCGCCCACAGTTGAGCATGAGGCGCTACCGGAGTGTTAAGTCAGGCCCTTGATTGAAGATTCCACGCCGCGTTGACTCATACCCATCGATGATCGCAGGAAGGGAGCGTGCATGGAAAACACCCATCAGCATGCTACGGGGTAGCCAACAGGCACAGCCCGCCACGAGCGGTGATCTGACCCGCGCTCAGCGTGCGGACGCGACCCGCGAGCTGATTCTGACCACGGCGGAACGGCTCTTCGCCGAACATGGCCTGTCCTCCGTCTCCAACCGGCAGATCGGTGAGGCAGCCGGGCAGGGCAACAATACGGTTGTCGTCTACCATTTCGGCTCCAAGATCGACCTGATCCGTGCGATCCTGCGCCAGCACGCCGCGCAGGTGCGGCCGCTCTATTCGCGGGTACTGGCAGACACCGCCGCCTCGGCCGAGTTGTCCGCATGGGTTCGCTGCGTGGTGCGCCCGTTCACCATGCACCTGGACATGTTGGGTAGCCCGACGTGGTTCGCGCGCTTCCTCGCACAGGCGACGACCGTGCCGGCCGTCCGTGACATCGCGATGGCGGAATGGTTCGAGGCCATTCCCATGCTGCCTGTCGTCGAACATGTCATCGAGCTACTGCCCGACCTACCGACCGAGGTCTGGTTGGAGCGCAACGACATGGCCCGACTCCTCATGGTGCACGTGTGCGCTGAACGGGAGCATGCCCTCGCCGAGGGCCACGCCACGCACCGGCCCAGCTGGCTGGACGTCGAGGCAACGTTGGTCGACGCGATCGTCGCGATCCTGCGCACACCTGCCCGTCGATAGCGAGCCGATCCCGCTCGGGCAGAAGCCAGGATCGGGGCTCGCAGGACCAACACAGGTGGGAGTTGGCCCGGTCGACCGGCAACAGCCTGCTTGCGATCACGTCGGTGGGCTGAGCAGCTTGTCCAGTGTGATCGGTAGGTCGCGGACGCGGGTGCCCGTGGCGTTGTACACCGCGTTCGCGACTGCCGCGCCGACCCCGGTAATGCCGATTTCGCCGATGCCGCGTGCCCCCATGGGCGTGTGTGGATCGGGGATGTCGGTCCACAGTACGTCGATGTCGGGGACGTCCAAGTGTACGGGCACGTGGTATTCGGACAGGCTCGGGTTCATGATCCGTCCGTTGCGCTCGTCGAACAGCGTCTCCTCCATGAGCGCCAGTCCCAAACCCATGATGATGCCGCCACGGAACTGGCTGGCCGCGGTCTTGGGATTGATGATGCGCCCGCAGTCGAACGAGCCGAGGAACCGGCTCACCCGTGGCTCCCCCGTTATCGCGTTCACCCGCACCTCGCAGAACACCGCCCCGAAGGAGTGCATCGACCAGTTCGCCATCTCCAGTGGCGGCGGGGCGGCCGCCTCGGCGCTTACTTCGTCGAACTCCGCGCCGGTGAGGATCGAGGTATAGCTCTCCCACCGTTCGGGGTTGCGTAGATCGCACAGCCCCCCGTCCACGGCACCGACCTCGTCCCGGTCGAGGCCGGCCAGCGGTGAGTCGTCTGCGACCAGCTTGAGGATCTCGGCCACCAGTTCGCGGTGCGCGGCGACCACCGCGGCGCCGGCCGAGGCGGTCTGCTGGGATCCGCCGGCCAGGACGGCACCGGGGAGTGCGGAGTCGCCGTAGGCGAAGGTCACCTGATCGAGCGGCAGCCCGAGCCGCTCCGCGGCGATCTGTGCCTGCGCGGTGGCGGTACCCATGCCCATCTCGTGCGCCGCGATCTCCACCCTGGCCCGGCCGTCGCGGGTCAGCGTGATCCGGGCGGCGCCGCCGGGCATGCGGACGTAGGGGAAGCTCGCGGTGGCGGTGCCGATACCGACCAGCCACTCGCCGTCACGGCGTGCGCGGGGCCGCGGGTCCCGCTGGTCCCACCCGAACCGCTGCGCTCCGGCCCGGTACGCCTCGACCAGGTGGCGCGAGGAGAAGGGCAGGCCCGACGTTGGGTCCCGGTCCGGCTCGTTGCGGATACGCAGCTCGATCGGATCCATCCCGATCCGCTCGGCCAGCTCGTCGATCGCGCTTTCCAGGGCGAAGCTGCCGACCGCCTCACCCGGCGCCCGCATGAAGGTGTTGGCGAGCATGTCGAGGTAGGCCACCTGGACCCCGAGCTTCATGCTGCCCGCCGCGTAGAGGCACCGCGCCGCGGTGATGAACGGCTCGGCCAGGGCGTTGTGCCGGGTCTTGACCACCGTACCGGTATGGATCAGCGCGTCGAATCGCCCGTCCGCCTGGGCGCCGATCGCCACGCGCTGCTCGGTCGGGGCGCGGCCGCCGATCGTCCGGTAGACGCCCTCGCGGGAGAGCACGATCCGGACCGGGCGCCCGGCGAGACGGGCCGCCGCGGCCGCCAGGATCTGAAACTGCCACAGCCCCTTGCCGCCGAACCCGCCGCCCACATACGGCGCCGACACATGCACCTGCTCTTCCCTGATCCCGAAGATTTCCGCGAGCGACCAGGCCACGTGCTGCACGCCCTGGGTGCAGTCGTGAATGATCAGCTCATCGCCGTCCCACGCGAGCGTCACCGCGTGCGGCTCCATCGCGTTGTGGTTGTGGCGCGGGGTGTGGAACGTGAGGTCGACCTGGTACGGCGCGGCGGCGAGAGCCGCTTCGGCGTCCCCGGCCTCGAAACTCAGCGGCTCCCCGGCGAAGGCCGCCTGCTCGACGCCGTTCTCCATGGCCTGCTCGAACGACGTGACCGCGGGCGTGGGCGCGTAGGTCACCTGGATCAGCGACGCGGCATGCTGCGCCTGCTCGTGCGTCTGAGCGAGGACCAGCGCGACCGGCTGCCCGTTCCACGAGACCCGGTCGTCCTGCATGACGGGCAGGTCATCTCCCGACGCTGCCTTTGCCGCCGTGAGGAAACTGGGCGGCTGGTTCATCCGTGGCGCGTTGCTATGTGTCATCACCAGCACGACGCCGGACGCATGTTCGGCCGCGCCGGTGTCGAGTGTCGCGATGCGGCCCTTGGGAACCGTGCTGTACGCCAGCGCCGCGTAGACCATGCCCTCCATCGGGACCTCGGCCGCGAACCGGGCGGCACCCCGGACCTTGAGCGGGCCGTCGACCCGCGGCACCTGCGCGCCGACCGGACCGTGCTTGCGCGCGGCCACCGGATCGGGCCTGCTGCCCGGCCCCCAGTTCTCCGGCCCGATGGCCACCGCCGTGCTGCCCTGGTGCCTGCCTGTTGTCACGCCCGGCCTCCCGTCAGTTCATCGAGTACGGCGGTCATGGTCCGCTTGGCCAGCTCGACCTTGAATCCGTTGTCACGCAGCGGCCTGGCGTCCGCGAGCTCCGCCTCGGCGGCCGCGCGGAAGTTGTCGGTGGTGGCCGGTCTGCCGCGCAGCGCGTCCTCAGCCCGCCAGGCGCGCCAGGGCTTGGTCGCGACACCGCCCAACGCGAGCCGCACGTCCCGGACGGTGCCGTCCGTGCCGGTCTCCAGCGCGGCCGCGACCGAGACGAGCGCGAAGGCGTAGCTGGCCCGGTCGCGTACCTTGCGGTAGGCCGAGCGCGCGGCGAAGGGCAGCGCGGGCAGTTCGACTGCGGTGATCAGTTCGCCGGGCTCGAGCACGGTCTCGAACTCGGGATGGTCTTCCGGCAGCCGGTGCAGGTCGGTCAGCGGCACGGTGCGCGCGCCGCCGGCACCGCGCAGGTGCACGACCGCGCCGAGCGCCGCCAGCGCGACGCACATGTCGGACGGATGCGTGGCGGCACAGGACGGGGAAGCACCGAGGATCGCGTGGGAGCGGCTGAAGCCGTCGATCGCGTCGCAGCCCTGGCCGGGTACGCGCTTGTTGCAGCGCGACCCATCGGCATCGTAGAAGTAGGCGCACCGGGTGCGCTGCAGCAGGTTGCCGCCCACCGTCGCCATGTTGCGGATCTGCGCCGAGGCGCCCGCCACGATCGCCCGGGCGAGCACGGGATACCGGACCCGCACGGCCCTGTTCTCCGCCACCGCGGTGTTGCGGGCCGCCGCGCCGATGAGCAGGCCGCCGTCCGCGCGCTCCTCGATCGTGGCCGGCAGGCCGGTGACGTCGACCAGCGCCGCGGGCCGTTCGATCGTCTCGCGCATCAGGTCGACCAGGTTGGTGCCACCGCCGAGGTACCTGGCGCCGGCGGCGGTACCCCGATCAACCGCGTCCGCGGTGTCGGCGGCGCGGGCATAGGTGAACGGGATCATGCCACGGCCGCCGCGGCATATGTGGCGGCGATCGCCGCCACAATGCCATTGTGCGCGCCGCAACGGCACAGGTTGCCGCTCATCCGCTCGCGCAGCTCATCACGGTTCAGTTCGATGGTGTCGGCGGACAGGTCGGCGGTCACGTGGCTCGGCACGCCGCGCCGGACCTCTTCGGCCATGCCCACCGCCGAACAGATCTGCCCGGGCGTGCAGTAGCCGCACTGGAAGCCGTCCTCGGCGATGAACGCCCGCTGCAACGGGTGCAGCGCACCGTCCGCCGAGAGCCCCTCGATGGTGGTCACGGAGCGCCCGTCGTACGCAACCGCCAGCGCGAGGCACGACAGGATCCGCTCGCCGTCGGCCAGCACGGTGCAAGCCCCGCACGCGCCCTGATCGCACCCCTTCTTGGTCCCGTACAGGCCCAGGCGCTCCCGGACGAAGTCCAGCAGGGACACGCGCGGGTCGTCCGGCAGCTCCTCGACCAGGCCGTTGACAATGATCGGCACCCTGTCTCCTTCCGTTCCCCAGCACCTCGGGCTCCACGATGCCGCCCGGCACCGCCGCCCGTCCAAGACCCTATCCCGCGCCTGTCATACCCTGAAGGCATTACCGCCGGAGAAGGGCAGGGGTGCCATGGACCTGGACCTGCGCAAGGTGCGTTACTTCGTCGCCGTCGCCGAGCAGGGGAACTTCGGCCGCGCCGCCGCGATGCTGCACATCGCCCAGCCCGTCCTGTCGCGCCAGATCCGCGCGCTGGAACAGGAGCTGAAGGTGCGGCTGTTCGACCGGGACACCCGGGGTACCCGGCTCACCGTAGCCGGCGAGGCGCTGCTCGATGACGCGCGCACCCTGCTTCCGGCGGCCGACGCGGCCCAACGCCGGGTCCGCGACGCGGCGGGCCAGCGGACCTTCACGGTCGGTTTCACCCCCGGCGTGATCATCACCCCGGCCATCCGCGAACTTTCCCGCCGCCATCCCGAGGTATCCGTCGAGGTGTTCCGGTCCGACTGGAGGAACCAGGCCGACATCATCCGGGACGGCCAGGTCGATGTCGGGTACCTGCGACTGCCCGCCGACGTCCGCGGCCTGGCCGTCGAGCCGCTGTTCACCGAACCACGCGCGGTCATACTGCCCGCCGACCACCCACTGGCGGGCAAGGAAACGGTCAACGTCGCTGACCTCGCGGCCGAGCACCTGCTGCAACCCTGCGACGATGTACCCGAATGGCGGAACATCGCTCTCGAACTACGGGAACGACGACCACGCAGGGCGGCGCCACGGCTACGGACCGTGGAGGAAAAACTCGAGCACATCGCCGTCGGCAACGGGATCCTGGTCTTCCCGCTGTCCGCCGCCACCTTCTACCACCGCCCCGACATCAGCCACGTCCCGATCGCCGACATCGCCCCCAGCCAGGTATGCCTTGCCTGGGACAACTCCCGCCGCAGCGACCTGATCGCCGAGTACGCCGCGATCGCGCTCAGCTCATGACCCGCGGACCGCCACAACACCGGACCCATCCGCCACACCGGCACCGGCCTGGTCCGCAGCGTCCTCAATGGACACACCGACGAGCTGTCCGGTACCCGGTAGCCCCGGACGGCACCTGGCTGCCGACAATCGCCGGCGACGACTGGCCGGGGGAACCGAAGACTGCGGTGGGGTCAGACGGGTTTGCGGTACACGACGATTTGTTGGTCGATGACGGAGCCGACGCTGGCGTAGACGCCGGCCGCGCCGGTGGGGTTGTCGGCGTCGGTGTCGAGCCCGCCCCTGCGCGTCGGTGATCACTCGGGTGTCTATCGCCGGATCCTTGACCTCGTTGTCACCACATCCTCGATCTCGGCGGCGACGTACCCGGTGGGCGCGCCACCGGCCTGGAAGACCACGTTGATCAGATCGGCCACCGCCGCCGCGTCCCCGGCACCGTGGGCCCGACCGGCACGCCTGATCTTCGGGTCGTGCGGCGCGCCGCGCGCCCACGGCACGGACCGGTGTCCAGCCGTGGGCGCGGGACAGCGGTTAGGGCCGCAGTACGCCGTCGAAGACCTGCCACACGGAGCCGCCCCAGGTGCCGGGCGTGCTCTGCACCCGATGCACGATGGCACCGACGCTGTTGACTCCGAACAGCTCGACTTTGCCGTCGCTGTTCGTCTCGGCCGCGACCTGGGTCAGGGATCCGTCGAAGACCTGCCAACCCGAACCGCCCCAGTCCCCCGGCGCGCTCTGCACCCGATGCACCACGGCGCCGACGCTGTTCGCGCCGAAGATCTCCAACCGGCCATCAGCGTTGCGGGCCGCGGCGATCGACGCCAACTCACCATCGAACACCTGCCACCCCGAACCACCCCAATTCCCGGGTGTGGTCTGCACCCGATGCACGATGGCACCGACACTGTTGACACCGAACAACTCCACCCGGCCATCGCTGTTCGTCTCCGCCGCGACCGCCCGCAACGAGCCGTCGAACACCTGCCAGCCCGAGCCATCCCAGCTGTCGGGCGCGGTCTGCGTCCGGTACACGATGTTGTCGAGGCTGTTGGTGCCCAACAACAGCAACCGTCCGTCGGCGTTGCGGGCCGCGGCGATCGACGACCCGAACACCGTGCAGGTCGGGTCGTCCGGCTGCGCGGGCACGGACACCGCGTCCCACGCGGCCTTGACCGTGTTGAACGCGCTGCAGCTGCCCGGGAACAGGTTCATGGCCGCGGTCAGCGTCCAGGTGCGGTACTTCAGGTACGACGACGTCGAGGTCTTCATCAACATCGCGTTGTACATGATCTTCATGGCGTTCTGGATGCCCAGCGGGTTGCCCACGGTCGACCCGTCGCAGGTCGGGCTGGCCGGCTGGCCGTTTCCGGCCGAGCCCTGCGCCACCAGGTAGAACCAGTGGTCGCCCGGGCCGGCGGCCGCATGCACCTCCTGGTTGGGGGTGCTGCTGGAGTAGCAGTTCGGGTCGCCGACCGCGGAGGGGTTGTACATGTTGCGGATCGGGCCGGTACCCAGCAGGTTGATCTTCTCGCCGACCAGGTAGTCGGGCGGGTCGTTCGGGTTGTTGGCGAACCACTCGGTGGCCGCGCCGAACGTGTCCGCGACGAACTCCTGCGTGCCGCCCCGGGAGATACCGCCCGGCGTGTGGTCGTCAACGCCGTGGCCCATCTCGTGACCCACCACATCGGCCGAGCTGATCCAGGCACCCGCGGTGTTGTGGCCGATCTGGACCTGGCTACCGTCGTAGAACGCGTTCTCGTCATTCAGGCCGACCCGGATCGGCCAGGCGCCGCCAGCGCCGTCCATGCCGTTGCGCCCCAGCCACGACGAGAGCATCGCGGCCTCCTGCTGGGCGACGTAGAACGCGTCGACGCAGCCGGTCTCCCGGTTGGTGGACACCCCGTTGCCCCACACGTCGTCAGCACCGCTGAACGTGGTGTTGTTCGCCGCGTCCTGGCAGGCCAGGCTGGGCATGGACGGGTCCTGCATGCGGAACGTGCCACCCGACTGCGTGGTGTTGATGGTCACCGAACCGTTGATCCAACCCGTACCCGTGCCGTGCAGGACGTGCTCGGTCGTGTGCAGCACAGCGCCGCTGATGGCGTCAACGTCCACGCTGAGCCGGCTGACACCCGCAGCGCCCATGCCGGACACGGTGGTCTCGTACGCCAGCCTGGCGGCACCGTCGAGGGCGTCGACGACCAGGTGCGTGCCGCCCACCGTGTCAACCTTGCTGAGCTGCCTGCGCGCCACGGTTTCGGCGTCTGTCGGCCGGATCTTCGCCGCCGTCGCAAGGTCGCCGATCGCCCTGGTCTGCGCCACCGACGTCGCCGTCATAGCGCCGGTCTTGTCGGTGACCACGACGAAATCACCACCCACGACGGGCAGACCCTTGTAGGTGCGCTCGTACGCGATGTACCTCGCGTTACCCGACGCCGTGACGGACTTCTGCACGTAGCCGTCGCCGGCGCTGGGCCAGATCACCCCAGGCCGGCTCCGGACAAACGAATCCGCCACACCGGCAGCGGCGGCGTTGGAGACCTCGCCGCCCCCGGCGCCGGGCGACGGGGGCGCCGCGTGGCCGGCCGAAGCGGTGCCAGCCGCCACCAGCCCAACCGCCAACACTCCAGCCAATACAGCCAACCGTGGAGACGGCCTCACGAGTGCCTCCCGTCAGCAACAGTGAACCGGCCGGGCGGGAACGTCATCAGATCCACAACCTCTCCTCACACTTTGAGGATTACCTATGTCTATCAGCGATCCGTTCCACCCCGTTCCATCCTGGATGGGACACCAGTTGTGTCAGTGGTGCCGGTTCGGCTGGGTGCAGCAGCCCCTGCACCCAGCCGTCCTCCCAGCGGCGCGGCCGAGCCGGCGCGGGCCTCGCGGCGCTGCGTCCGGTGGTCGGCCTGTGCCTACCTCAGCAGCTGTAGGTCTGGGACACCGCGCCGATGGCGCTGTACAGCGCCGGGTCGAAGGTGAAGGTACGGTCCCAGTGGTAGACCGGTGGCGGGTTGCCGTCGCTCATACCCGGGCTGTCCAGCGGGCCCACGGTGAGCAGGCGGGTCCCCGCCGGGGTGGAGAAGTTGAAGGTGGCGTGCCATACGTCCTGCGTGTGGGTCTGGAACGTGAGCGTGTCGGCGCTGAAGTCACCGGTGCCGTTGGAGTTGAGGGTGAGGCGACCGTTGGTCTGCTGGCAGTCCCCGAAGCGCAAGGTCCCCCAGGTAAATGCCTTCGACAGGGCGGGTGTCACCGTCGCGTGTTTGGCCGCCGTGGACGTGCTGCCGGCGAGGGCCGGCGTGGCCGAGGCCGCTACGGCCAGCAGGCCCACGGCGATGGCGGCGGACGCACGCGCGAAGAGCTTCGGAGCGTTCATTGCTTTCCCCTCAGGTCGGGATCGTGTCGAACCGCGAGAACGGTGACATCCCGCGCTGAATCAGCGCTGATACGGCGCTGAACCGACACGGCGCGGGCCCACCCCGACGGGCCGACCTGAAGAATCGTGGGTGCCCGCACGACGGTCCCGGCCGACTTAGATTGACGTACATAAATGTCTATGGCATCGTGATGAGACATGACCAGGAGGTTCTTGCGTCCCGTACTCGCCATCGCGGTAACAGCGCTGTTGCTGGCCGGCGCCGTGGCGGCCGCCGCGGCGCCCGTACCCGCGCAGGCCGCGAGCCCGCTCATCGTCATCACCAACTTCTCGTTCACCGGAGACCTGGCAGTGTCTCCCGGCGTGACAGTCACGGTCCGGAACGACGACGCGGTGATGCACACCCTGACGGCCGTGGACGGCAGCTTCACCACACCGGTCATCCAGCCGGGCACGTCGGCCACGTTCGTGGCACCGTCGACGCCGGGCAGCTACGCCGTCACGTGCCAGATCCACTCGTTCATGTCCGGCACGCTCGTGGTGGCCCCGGCGAGTCCGACGCCGGCGGTGAGCCCAAGTGCGAGCGGTCCGGCGGCGCCGCTGATCGTGATCACCAACTTCACGTACACCGGCGACCTCACGGTGCCGCCGGGAGTCACGGTCACCGTCCGCAACGCCGACCCGGTGATCCACACGCTGACGGCCGTGGACGGCAGCTTCACCACACCGGTCATCCAGCCGGGCACGACGGCCACCTTCGTGGCACCGTCGACGCCGGGCAACCACGCCATCAAGTGCAAGATCCACTCGTTCATGTCCGGCACCCTCGTGGTCGCGACAGGTGGCTCACCCAGCGCGAGCCCGAGTACGAGCGGGAACGTGAGCGCCGAGCCCCCGACTTCGGGCAGTTTCTCGGTGACGCGCGGCGGCTGCGCGGCGATGTTCACGGTGGTCTCCCGATGGGCCGGCGGGTTCCAGGCAGCTGTGATGGTGATGAACGGTCCCGCTCCGCGCAGCTCCTGGACCGTGTCGTGGACGTTCCCGAGCAGCCGGACGCTCACCCACCTGTGGAACGGTACGGTCAGCCAGAGCGGCGCCACGGTGACCGTCCACAATGCCTCGTTCAACGGCGCGCTGGCACCCAACGCGAGTACCGAGTTCGGCTTGCTGGGCAGCTGGCACCCGAGCAACTCGGAGCCGGTTGCGCTGACCTGTCAATGAAGCCACGCAGCTGCGGCCCAACCGGTTACGGCTGATCAGAGGTCGCGGAGGAGGGTCACGGTCGGTCGTCTGCTGGCGCGGATCGTTGCGGCGGCGGCACCGCTGAGGCCGGCGACGCCGAGCGTGGCGACCGTCAGCAGGTACGGCCATGGCACGGTGAGGTGGTCGGGCGGTGGGTCGAACACGCCGGTGAGGATGGTCACGAGCATGCGGGACAGGGCGGCCGCCAGGATGGCGCCGAGGGTGAGGCCGGCGACGCCGACGACGGTGGTTTCCGCCCAGACCAGTGTCGCCAGTTGGCGTGGCCGGGCGCCGAGCGCGGTGGCGAGGGCGAAGGTGCGCCGCCGTTCGGCGAATCCGAGGGCGAGTAGCAGACCCGCGGTCGCGGCGATCAGCGCGAGGGCGAACCCGAGTTCGACGTGGGCGAGGGTGGCCAGGTCGACGGCGGCCAGGCTGGACCCGACGATGCGGCGGGTCGTTTCGATGTCGGTGACTTGGGCGCTGGTACCCAGTAACGCGCGCAGGCGGGTGGCGACGGCGGCGGGATGCGCGCCGGTGGTTGTCGTGACGAGCAGGGTGGTTGGGGTGTCGCCGACCTGTTGGGCGAGGTAGTCGGCGTTGGCGACCAGGAAGCTGTCGGTGGGTGCGGTCGGGAACTCGGTGACGATGCCGGCGTAGTGGAACGGCACGGTGACGGGCGCGCCGTCGCGGGCGCCGGGCAGCCGCAGCCGCAGCGTGTCGCCGAGGCTGAGCTGGAAGTCTTTGACGGTTTCGGCGCTGACCAGCACCGCGTCGGGGTTGCCGGCCAGCCGGCGCATCATCTCGCGGGCGGTCGCGCCGGTGAAGTACGCGTCCTGCAGGGCGACGTGGCCGGCGAGGGTGTCGGGGTGGACGCCGTACATGTCCTGCAGGTCCGCGCCGACGTAGGCGAACCGGTGGATCATCGGTTCGACCGAGGCAACCCCGGCCACGCCGGCAAGGGCGCGGGGGGTGGCGGCCGGAGCGGTGACGGTGATGTCCGCGCCGTTGGTCAACTGGGCGTCGGTTTCTGCCTGCTGCCGGTAGGTGGCGGCGAAGACGGAGGTGGAGCCGGCGAACGCCAAGGCCAGGGCGATGAATACGACGGTACGCACGGCTTGGCGGTGGTTGCGGGCCAGGGTGGCGGCGGCGGTGGCCGACAGCGTCCCGGCGACGGGGCGCAGCAGCCGGGTGGTGGCCGGGCGGCCCCGGGTGAGTAGCAGGTACGTCAGCCGCCAGGCCAGCAGCGCGCCGCCGGCCCAGAGCAGTGCCGGCCCGAGGAAGGCCCAGTAGTCGACGGAGATGGTGGGTACGCCCTCGGGGGCGAGTACGAGTTGGTAGCCGTTGCCGCGCGCGGCCAGCAGGACGGCGATGCTGCCGGCGAGCAGCAGTGCGTCCATTCCGTAGCGCATCCAGCCCGCCGTGCGGTTGGTCCGCCCGACGCTGCGCCGCGCCCCGGCGACCGTGGTCGACGCGAGGTCCCGGTAGGCCGGCAGCAGAACCGTCGCGACCGCGACAGCGAGCCCGAGCAGCGCAGCCGCACCCGCCCACCGGGCGACGGTCGCGTTGCGCAGTGCGGGGCCGAGCGCGGTGCCGAAGCCGTAGCGGGCGATGAGTGCCGCGAGG
>DATEJJ010000867.1:0-3094 GCA_035278125.1 Rugosimonospora sp. | reverse complement strand
AGCCGACGTGGCGGCCTGGATCGAGGCGTGGAACGCCGACCCGAAACCGTTCGTGTGGGTCAAGACCGCCGACGAGATTCTCGACAGCCTCCCGCCTACTGCACCAGAATTAATCAACTCTCCAGCAACTCAGGACACTAGGAGATCACTGAATAATGTGAGCGTGTCTTCTGTGCCCGTTTATATGGAGATGAGAGAATCTCTGGGTGCAGGGTGTGGAGCGTACTGACCGGGAGCTTCTCGACGCGGCCGCGTTGGTCGGGCATCTGGTACCCGAGGGTAGCGTGTTCGCGTTTCTGGCCGAGCATCGCCGGAAGTTGTTCCCGGACAAGGATTTCGCGGACCTGTTCCCGTCGGGTAAGGGCCGCCGGTCGATGCCGGGGTCGGTGGCGGCGTCGATCCTGACCCTGCAGACACTGTCCGATCACTCGGATGCGGAGACTGCGGAGGCGGCCCGGTGTGATCTGCGGTGGAAGGTCGCCTGCGGGATGGCGTTGGACGACAAGGGATTCCACCCGTCCACCTTGACGTACTGGCGGCGTCGGCTGGCCGGCTCGGATCGTCCGCACCGCATCACCGACGCGGTCCGGCAGGTCGTGGAGGCCACCGGGGTGTTGCGGGGACGGCATCGTCGCGCGGTGGACTCCACGATCCTGGCCGACGCGGTGGCCACTCAGGACACGGTCACCCAGTTGATCAGCCAGATCCGCCGGGTCGCTCGTACGGTGCCCGGCGCCGCCGACCAGATCACCGCCGTGTGCGGCGGATACGACTACACCCAGCCCGGCAAGCCGCGCATCGACTGGGACGACCCGGCCGCCAAAGACGCATTGGTCTGCGCGTTGGTCAACGACGCCACCGCGCTGCTGGCCGCCCTCGCGGACGCGAAGCTCGACGAGGACGCGCAGCAAGCATTGGCCCTGTTGGCGTTGGTCGCCGGGCAGGACGTGGAACCCGCCGAAGGCTCGGACGGCACCGACGGGCGGTGGCGGATTGCCCGTAAGGTCGCAGAAGACCGTGTCGTGTCCACTGTGGATCCCGACGCCAGGCACACCCGCAAGTCCCCGGAGGCCCGCCGGGACGGCTACCGTGCCCACGTGGCCGCTGACCCGGACACCGGCATCATCACCGACGAAGCGTTGACCAAGGCCGCCGGAACCGACAACAGCGACTCGGCCGTGGCGCAGCAGTTCCTGGACACCGACGTCGCTACCACGACCGACGAATCCGGCGTCGGTGAGGACACCGACGAGCGGGACACCGCAGCGACACGGGAATGGTACGGCGACTCGGCCTACGGCACCGGGGACCTGCGCGGCGCGATCCACAACGCCGGACACGAAGCGGTCATCAAGCCCAAGCCCCTGCAAGCCCCCGTCGAGGGCGGGTTCACCGTGGACGACTTCACCGTCGACGAAGCCGAAAAGACGGTCACCTGCCCGGCCGGCGTCACCCGCCCCATCAGCGTCACCCGCATCGCCACCTTCGGCGCCGCCTGCCGCACCTGCCCACTGCGTGAGCGGTGCACCACGTCCAAGACCGGCCGCAAGATCGTCCTACACGAACGCGACGACCTGCTGCGCCAAGCCCGCCGCGACTGGCACAACGATCCCGACCTGCGGCAGCGCTACCGACAACACCGCCCCAACATCGAACGCGTCGTGTCCCAGATCGCCAACCGCGGAGGGCGACGCCTGAAACTGCGCTACCACGGGACCGTCCGCAACCACGCCTGGCTCAAGCGCCGCACCGCCGCCCTCAACCTGCGCAACCTGATCAACCGCGGCCTGGACTACACCACCGGATGGGTCCTGACCACTACCTGAACCCCACCACACCGGCACGGCCCCGCACCACGCACCCCTCCCAGCCGCGGCCAGCGACCGCCTGGAAGGGCAGCCACGACCTCGCACAGACACCACGACCCCCGACGGCCCTCAACAGCCCCATCACAGCGGCCGAGGGCCATCCCCGACAACGGCCCTATTCAGCGGCCTCCTAGTGTCCCCCGCCTGAGATCCGTTGACAAAGTCGTCCGAGGGATTCGAGGATCTGCTGCGCGGTCTTGGTCCAGATGAAGGGTTTCGGGTTGGTGTTCCAGTTGGCGACCCAGGCCCGGATGTCGGCTTCCAGGGCTTGGACGTTCTTGTGGGCGCCGCGGCGGATCATCTGGTCGGCGAGGAAGCCGAACCACCGTTCGACCTGGTTGACCCAACTTGATCCGGTGGGAGTGAAGTGCATGTGGAACCGCGGGTGACGCCCCAGCCACGCCTTGATCGCGGGGGTTTTGTGGGTGCCGTAGTTGTCGCAGATCAGATGGATGTCCAGGTGTTCGGGCACCTCCTGATCGATCTTCGTCAGGAACTTGCGGAACTCGGCCGCGCGGTGGCGCCGGTGGATGGAGCTGATCACCTCGCCGGTACGGGTGTCGAACGCGGCGAACAGGGTGGTGATGCCGTTACGGACGTAGTCGTGGGTACGCCGCTCGGGCATGCCGGGCATCATCGGCAGCACCGGCTGGGACCGGTCCAAGGCTTGGATCTGGGATTTCTCGTCGGCGCACAGGACCACCGCCCCGTCGGGCGGGTCGAAGTACAAACCCACCACGTCGAACAGCTTGTCCACGAACAACGGATCGGTGGACAACTTGAACGTGTCCGCTCGGTGCGGCTTGAGCTCGAAGCGGCGCCAGATCCGCCCGATCGTGGACTCGGACAGGCCGCTACGCGCCGCCATCGAGGTACGCGACCAGTGAGTCGCGTTCCTGGGCGTCTCCTCCAGGGTGGCGACCACAACGTCCTCGATCTGGTCCACCGTGATCGACGGCGGCCGCCCCGGCCGCGGTTCGTCAACCAGCCCATCCAGCCGGTCGCGCACGAACCGGGACCGCCACTTGCCCACCGTCGGCCGGGTCACCCCTAACCGCTGCGCAACCTCCACATTCGACAGACCGTCGGCGCACGCCAACACGATCCGGCACCGCAGCGCGAGAGCCTGCGACGTCTTCGCCCGCCGCGACCACCGCGTCAACGTCGCCCGCTCCTCTTCGGCGAGAACCAACGCGGCTTTCGGGCGTCCCGTCTTCGGCATACGA
>DATEJJ010000866.1:0-5682 GCA_035278125.1 Rugosimonospora sp. | reverse complement strand
CACGCAGGCGCCGGCGATCAGCGCGGCGTCCGCGGCGGTGAAGCGTTGCGGGCGGGCGATGGTACGCGGGCGGCCCGAGTCGAAGCCGCGCGCGTCCATGGCGGTGGCCAGGCGGGTACCGCGACGGATCGCGCCGACCAGGATGGCGAAGGTGAGCGCGCCGAACTGGCGTACCTGCGCGAGCGGGTTGCCGCCGGCGTCCAGCCCGCGTGCCCGGCGGGCCAGGCGGAGCAGCCGCCACTCGTCGCCCAGCAGCGGCATGAGCCGGAACGCGGCGAGCGCGCCGATGGCGAACCGGGCCGGCGCCCTGGCCTGCTGGATCAGCGCGTCGGCCAGGTCGGTCGGGTCGGTGGTGGCGAACACGATGACGCCGGGCAGGGCGACCGCCGGTACCCGCAGCGCCAGGCCGAGGCTGACCAGCCAGCCGCCGGTACCCAGCAGGGTCTGGGCGAGGCCCACGCCGGCGGCGGACAGCAGCAGCGGCCAGCCGCGCCGGGCCAGGGTACGCAGCCCGATCCCGAACAGCGGCACCGTGCCGAGTTCCACCGCGAGCGCCACCGCCGGCGGCAACGGATCCAGCGTCACCAGCAACGCGAACGACACCACCGCGGCGGCGACCAGCTTCGCCACGGCGTTCCGCCGTCCCAGGATCCCCGCGGCGTCATCGACCTTGGCGGGCGGGTCGGGAGTCACAGGCGGAAAGGGTGGGCGGACAGGGCGGTGACGAGGGCGGGGTCGTGGGTGACGGTGAGGAGGGCGCAGCCGTCGTCGCGGAGCTTGGCGAGCAGGTCGACCAGTTCGGCCCAGGTGCGGCGGTCCTGCCCGAAGGTGGGCTCGTCCAGGATGAGCAGGCGGGGCGCGGTGGCCAGCGCGGTGGCCACCGACAGCCGCCGCGCCTCGCCGCCGGACAGCGTGTACGGGTTGGCGGCGGCCAGCCGGTCCAGCCGCAGCCGCTGCAGCAGATCGTCCACTATGGACTTGACGGCGGCCGGGGAGGCGCCGGTACGGCGCGGGCCCAGGGCCAGCTCCTCGTCGACCCGGGCGGTGACGAACTGGTGCTCCGGGTTCTGGAAGACCGAACCGATCCGGCGCGCCAGGGCAGCCGCCCGCCACCGGTGCGGCGGCCGGCCCGCGTCGGTACCGGCCAGTGCCTCCGTTGCCGCCACCCGGCCGGCGGACGGGGCGAGCAGCCCGCCGAGCAGCAGGGCCAGCGTGGACTTGCCGGTACCGTTCGGGCCCAGTACCGCCACCGCCTCCCCGGCCGCCACCGAAGCGTCCACATCGGACAGTACGGGCCGGTCCGCACCCGGGTGGCGGAAGCCGAGCCGCTCCGCGCGCAGCAGCACCTCGCCCGGCGGGCCGGCCGGGTGGTGCGGGGTGACCGGGTGCCCGGGTACCCAGACGCCGCCGGCGGCCAGCTGCTCGCCGTACCGGGCGAAGACCTGGTCCGGGGTACCGTCGGCGAGTACGCCGGCGCCGGGTAAGAGCACGACCACGCGGTCCACCAGCGGGAGCGCCTCGGCGACCCGGTGCTCCACGAGTACCAGCGTGGTGTCCCGGCCGGCGAGGGCCCGGGCGACCGCGGCGCGTACCAGGGTGGCGCCGGCCGGGTCGAGGTTGGCGGTCGGCTCGTCCAGCAGCAGTACCGACGGGCGCAGCGCGAGCGCACCGGCCAGCGCGAGCCGCTGCTGCTCCCCGCCGGACAGGGCCGAGGTGGAGCGGTCCCGACCGTACCGGAAGCCCACCGCCGCCAGCGCCTCGTCCACGCGCGGCCAGATCTGCGCCGCGGGTACCCCCAGATTCTCCGGACCGAACGCGACGTCGTCGCCGGAGCGCGCCATGACCAGTTGGGTCTGCGGGTCCTGGAACAGGATCGCGGGCTGGCCGTCGCGGGTGACCGTGCCCTCCTGCTCGCCGGAGTCGGCGGCGAGCAGGCCGGCGGCCGCGGCGAGCAGGGTGCTCTTGCCGGCACCGGAGGCGCCCAGCAGCAGCACCCGCTCGCCGCGTTCGATCCGCAGGTCCACACCGCGCACCGCCCAGTCGCGGCGGCCCGCGTAGCGCCAGCCGAACCCGGAGAAGCGCAGCAACGGGCTAGACGAGTGCCCGCTCGCGGCCGGACGGGAACCGGTCCAGCACGCCGGTGCGGGCCAGTGCCCGGGTCAGCAGCCAGCCGCCGAGCCCGGCGATGACCAGCCCGCTGGCGGCCGCGACGCCGATCTGGCCGAGCTTCCAGCTCGCCTTCCAGGTGGGGTAGTAGAGCGCCAGGTCGAGGTAGCCCGCCGCGGCGCCGGCGAGCGCACCGCTGATCAGCGCGACCGGCAACCTGTTCGTGCGGTACCCGGTGGCCGCGTAGGGCGCCTCGCCGGCCACGCCCTGGAGCAGTCCGTACAGGATGGTGGTCAGGCCCCACTGGGCGCCCAGCAGCGCGGAGATCGCGGCCGCGACCACCTCGGTGAACACGCCGGCGCCGGGCTTGCGGATGACCGCGGGGCCGAGCACGGCGGGCAGGAACCAGACGCCGTAGACGATCGCGCGCAGCGGCGGGAAGCCGTTGAACGCGGTGTCCAGGCCGTTCCAGAGCTGGTCCCAGCCGTAGAAGACGACGCCGAAGGCGACAGCGATGACCGCGGCGACAACGATGTCGACGGTGCGCCAGCGATTGGTGTTCATTCCTGTTCCTCCCGGTTTGGGTACCAGGAGAAGACGCATGACATGCGGAGGTGTGACCGAACTCCCTGCGCTGGCATTACCCAGATCAGGTTCGAGGGTCTGCGCTGGCGTCGTTGACCAGTGCACTCTCAGCGCAGTGCGCTCCCCTGTTCGAGGTGTGTACTTGTGATCCTCAAGGTAACACCAGTGCTGGCCGAGCGTAACGGCCCTACCCATGGGTACTACCGACGAGTAGCCTTGCGGCCAGGTACCCATCGATGGGGGTTCGTTCATGACCACTACCGAGAAGCCGCCCGTCTCCGCGCAGGTCGACGAAAAGGCGGCGCGGCAGGTCGCCGAGGAAGCCCGCGAATCCGAGTGGCGCAAGCCCAGCTTCGGCAAGGAACTGTTCCTCGGCCGGCTGCGCCTGGACCTGATCGACCCGTGGCCGCAGCCCGATCCCGGCAAGGTCGCCAAGGCCGACGCGTTCATGGCCAAGCTGCGGGCGTACCTCGGTGAGGTGGACGGCGGGCAGATCGAGCGGGACGCGCGCATCCCGGACGAGGTGCTGCGCGGGCTCGGTGGCATCGGCGCGTTCGGCATGAAGATCGACGAGAAGTACGGCGGCGTGGGCCTGACCAACCTGCACTACTGCAAGGCGCTCATGCTGGTCGGCTCGGTGAGCCCGACCACCTCGGCCCTGCTCTCCGCGCACCAGTCGATCGGGGTACCGCAACCGCTCAAGCTGTTCGGCACCGACGAGCAGAAGAAGGCGTACCTGCCCCGGCTGGCCGGTGGCGAGGTGTCCGCGTTCCTGCTCACCGAGCCGGACGTGGGCTCGGACCCGGCCCGCATGTCCTGCATCGCGGAGCCGGTCGAGGGCGGGTACAGGCTCAACGGGGTGAAGCTCTGGGCGACCAACGGTACGCTCGCCACCCTGCTCGTGGTGATGGCGCTGGTACCCAAGGCGGAGGGGCGCCGGGGCGGCATCACCGCGTTCGTGGTCGAGGGCGACGCGCCGGGCATCACCATCGAGCGGCGCAACGCCTTCCTGGGCCTGCGCGGCCTGGAGAACAGCGTCACCCGCTTCCACGACGTGTTCGTCCCCGAGGCGAATGTCATCGGGCGCGAGGGCCAGGGCCTGAAGATCGCGCTGACCACGCTCAACACGGGACGCCTGTCGCTGCCGGCAATGTGCGTGGGCGCCAGCAAGTTCAGCCTCTCGGTGGCCCGGCAGTGGGCGGCGGAGCGGGTGCAGTGGGGCCTGCCGGTGGCCCGGCACGAGGCGGTGGCGAAGAAGATCGCGTTCATCGCGGCCACCACCTACGGCATGGAGTCCATGCTGGACCTGGCCTGCATGCTCGCCGACGACGACCGCAACGACATCCGCATCGAGGCCGCGCTGATCAAGCTGTTCGCCTCGGAGAAGGCGTGGCAGGTCGCGGACGAACTCATCCAGGTGCGGGGCGGGCGCGGGTACGAGACGGCCGACTCGCTGGCCGCCCGGGGCGAGAAGGCGATCAACGCGGAGCAGGTGCTGCGCGACCTGCGGATCAACCGAATCTTCGAAGGCTCCACCGAGATCATGCACCTGTTCATCGCGCGGGAGGCGGTAGACGCGCACCTGTCGGTGGCCGGCGACATCATCGACCCGGACGCGCCGCTGGGGCGCAAGGCCAAGGCGGGGGTACGAGCCGGTGGGTTCTACGCGCGCTGGCTGCCCACGCTCGCGGTGGGCAAGGGCCAGGTGCCCGGCGGGTACGCCGACTTCGGGGCGCTGGCCACGCACATCCGGTACGTGGAGCGCGCGTCGCGCAAGCTGTCCCGCGAGACGTTCTACGCGATGGCGCGCTGGCGCGGCAAGATGGAGCGCAAGCAGGGCTTCCTGAGCCGGGTGGTGGACATCGGCGCGGAACTGTTCGCGATGTCGGCGGCGTGCGTACGGGCCAAGGCCGAGGGCGACCCGACCGGTACCGAACTCGCCGACCTGTTCTGCCGGCAGGCGCGGCTGCGCGTCGAGGAGCTGTTCGGCGCGCTGTGGCGCAACACGGACTCGGCGGACACCCGGGCCGCGAAGGCGGTCGTGGACGGCCGGTACGTGGCGCTGGAGGACGGGATCGTACCGCTGCCCGAAGCCGGGGAGTGGGTCTCCTCCTGGCAGCCCGGTCCGTCCACTGTGGAGGACGTACGCCGCCGCTTCTAGTGCCCGGCGGGAGCAGGCCGAACCGGCGCGGTTCCAGCGCGGCCAGCTCAGCGGGTAAGCTTGATCACTGCGAGTAGTACCATCCCGCCGAGGATGGCCAGCCGGGCCACCCGGGTGGGCGGCGGTACCACCGGCCAGGTGACCGTGGTCAGCGCGAACAGGGCGGCGGCCATGGCGAGCAGCAGCACCGCGCCGTACCCGCCGGGGGCGAACAGGGCCACCAGCACCAGCGCCACGGTGACGCCGAACACGGCGGTACGGTTGGCGCGCGCCAACCGGTGCAGCAGTCCGGTCACGTCCGGCTCGTCTCCCTGGATAGGCTCATCGGGTACCGCTCGTCAGGTACCCGGCCGTCCATTCAACCACCAGCGGAGGCGTCCAGTGCTCGTGGTCAACCGGTTCGCCGTGGCAGGTGAGGACCAGGAGACCTTCACCGACCGGGCCCGCGCCGCGCTGGCCGCGCTCGCCGCCCGGCCCGGGTACCTGCGCGGCAGCCTCGGCCGGGCGTACGACGACCCGGAGTGCTGGTGCCTGTACACCGAGTGGGAGTCGGTCGGCGCGTACCGGCGGGCACTTTCGGGGTACGAGGTGAAGGTGACCGCGACGCCGCTGCTGGCCCAGTCGCTGGACGAGCCGTCGGCCTTCGAGGAACTGGCCGTGGCCGGGCCGGCGGGGGAGGTCCGGGTGCGGACCAGCGACCGGGCCGCCGAGGTGACCTCATGATCATGGGTGCCGGACCCGGGCCGGGCACCCCGGGACCGCCCGGACCGCCGGGCCCACCCGGAATGCCCGGACTGCCTGGCCCACCTGGGCTGCCTGGCCCACCTGGA
>DATEJJ010000865.1:0-11544 GCA_035278125.1 Rugosimonospora sp. | reverse complement strand
ACTGTCACCCCGCTCCCGTTGCGGCCGCGGCATCGTGGCCCCGATCCGCTGGTACGCGCCGCGGGACGCGCCCCGCAGCCGGGCCGAGCGCTCGTGCTCCCCGCTGGCGGCAGCCGCCCAGGCCAGCAGGTCCAGGCAGGTCGCCACACCGTACCGGTGGTCCGCCCGGCGCCCGGCACGCAGGCCCTCGCGGAGCAGGTCGGTCGCGCGTACCAGCCGTTCCTGCCGGACCATCTCCAGCCCGAGCGTCCGCAGCGCGGTGGACCGGGCCGGGTCGAAGTCGTACCGGTCCCCCGCGGCCAGCAACTCCTCGCTGATCGTCGCGGACACCGGATCCCCCAGGTACGAGGTGGTCTGCGCCAGCCCGGACATGGTGGCGAACAGGCCCAGCGGGTACCGCAGCGCGCGCAGCTGGCTCAGCCCCTCCTCCAGCAGCGACCGGGCTCGGCTCAGCTCCCCCGTGTGCAGCGCCCCGTACCCCGCCAGCGCCGTGGCCCAGGCGAGTGCCGGCCGGTCCCCGAGCCGCACCGCGAGCCCGCGCGCCTCGGCGAGCAGCTGCTCGGCCGACACCAGGTCCCCCTGTTCGGTGGCCAGCCAGCTCGCCACCCACAGTGCCCGCGCCCGCTCCGCGCTCGGCTCGCGGTCGCGGTCCAGGGCCCGCGCCAGCCAGTGCCGCCCCTCGCCCAGGGACACCGAGCCGAGCCACACGTACAGCAGTGCCGAGGCCAGGTCCAGGGCGGCCCGCTGCTCGCCCGGCTCGGTCAGGCAGTACTCCAGCGCCGCACGCAGGTTCGCCCGCTGGGCGAGCAGCCGGCCGAAGGTCACCCGGTACCCGCACGGATCGCCGTCCTGCGCCCACAGCGGCCGGGTCAGCGACAGGTACCAGTCGCGGTGCCGGCGGCGCAGCGCGGGCTCCTCCCCGTCCGCCGCGAGCAGCCCGCGCCCGTACTCGCGCAGCGTCTCCAGCCAGCCGTACCGGACCACGGGACCGTCCCGCCGGGCCACGATGATGGACTTGTCCACCAGGCTGGACACCAGATCCAGCACGTCACCGCGGGGTACCTTCGACCCGGAGCCGATCTCCTCCGCCGCGTCCAGGTCGAAGTCGCCCGCGAACACCGACAGCCGCGCCCACAGCAGCCGCTCCGGCTTGCTGCAGCTCTGCACGCTCCAGTCCAGCGTCGCCTGCATGGACGCGTGCCGCCCCGCGGTACCGGCCGGCATGGCCAGCAGCCGGAACCGGTCGTCGAGGCGGTCCCGCACCTCGTCCACGGTCAGGTCGCGCAGCCGCGCCGCGGCCAGCTCGATCGCCAGCGGGATCCGGTCCAGCCGCGCGCACAGCCAGGCCACCGCGGCCCGGTTCTCGGCGGTCACCCGGAACCCCGGCCGTACCACGCGGGCCCGCTGCGCGAACAGCTCCACCGCGTCCGCGTCCGGTACCGGCGCCACCTCCAGTACGCTCTCGCCCTCCACCCGCAGGGGTTCGCGGCTGGTCGTCAGCACGCACAGCTCGGGTGCCGCGCGCAGCAGCGCGTCCACCAGCCACCCGCACGCGTCCACCAGGTGCTCGCAGTTGTCCACGAGCAGCAGCAGCCGCAGGCCCGACAGGTACTCCGTGAGTACCTCCACCGCCGGCCGCGCGGACTGGTCCACCACGCCCAGCGCGTCCAGCACGGTGTCCCCGAGCAGCAGCTCGTTCTCCAGCAGCGCCAGATCCACCAGGTAGACGCCGTCCGGGAAGGCGCGGCGCAGCTGCTCCGCGAGGCGCACCCCGAGCCGGGTCTTGCCCACCCCGCCCGGACCGGTGAGCGTCAACAGCCGGTGCTCTTCAAGCAAGCGCTTGGCCTCAGCCAGCTCCTGGCGCCGCCCGACGAAGCAGGTGAGCTCCGCCGGAAGGTTCGACCGCGCGACCCGCCGATGCGCTTCGGCCACGGTCAAAGCCTACCGAGCCGCGGTACCCCCGTCCGGCTGATGTGATTCCGTATGAGGTCCGGTTTCCGACCGCGTCAGGTATCCAGCAGATCCCCGATGGCCACCCCTGGGTCCGCCAATCGCTCCAGGTCCACGGTGCGGCCGGCGTACCCGGCGCGGACCAGGGCCTGTATCCCGTCCTGCGCGTCCCACACGTTGACGTTCATGCCGGCCAGTACCCGGCCGCCGGACACCCAGAACACCACGAACTCCGGCGCCTTACCGTCCACGATGGACGGATCGCCGCGGAACACCACCCGGTCGTACCCGCCCGGCTCGACCCAGCCCGCGTACTCCATACCCAGGTCGTACTGGTCCGTGAAGAAGTACGGCACCCGGTCGTACACCAGGTCCTCGCCGAGCATGGCCCGCGCCACCGCCTTGCCGCCGTTCAGCGCGTTCGACCAGTGCTCCACCCGTACCGGCCGGCCGAGCAGCGGGCTGTGCACGCTGGCGACGTCGCCGGCGGCGAACACGTCCGGGTCGGAGGTACGCAGGGACGCGTCCACCACGACGCCGTTGTCCACCCGCAGCCCGGCGGAGTCGGCCAGTTCGGTGGCGGGCACGATGCCCACGCCGAGCACGGCGACGTCGGCCGGCAACTCGGTACCGTCGCCCAGCACGACCGAGCCCAGCCGCCCCGCGGTACCCCGGAACTCGGCCACCGTGGCCGAGAAGTGGAACGTCACGCCGCGCGCCTCGTGCAGCTCGCGGAACACGGTCGCGACCTCGTCCCCGAGCACCCGGCGCAGCGGCAGCCCGTCCATCTCCACCACGTGCACGGAGCAGCCGTGCTCCCGCGCGGCGGCGGCCACTTCGAGCCCGATCCAGCCGGCGCCCACGACCACCACCGACGCGCCGGGGCGCAGGTCCCCGCGCAGGGCCTCGGCCTCGGCCATGGTGCGCAGGTACCGCACGCCGTGCAGGTCCACGCCGGGTACGTCGAGCCGGCGTACCCGGGAGCCGGTGGTCAGCAGCAGCCGGTCGTACCGCAGCGACTCGAAGCCGTCCAGGGTGAGCGTGTGGTCCACGGTGGACAGTCCGGTGGCCCGTACCCCGAGCAGCAGCTCGATGCCCTGCTCGGCGTACCAGGTGGCGTCGTGGACGAATGCCTTGTCGCGCGGGTCCTTGCCGAGCATGAACCCCTTGGACAGCGGTGGCCGCTCGTACGGCCGGTCGGTCTCCTCCCCGATCAGCACGAGCCGCCCGGTGTACCCGGCCTCGCGCAGTGCCTCGGCCGCCTTGGCACCGGCGAGCGACGCGCCCACGATCACGAACGTCTGTCCGTCCACTGTGGAACCCCCTTAACTGGCCAGCCTTCCGTACCATGCGATCGCGCCGGGATCGGTGAGGCTCGCGACCTGGTCGATCACGACCCGCAGCCGGGCGGCGTCGTCCGGTGCCGCGCGCCACCAGGGCGCGAACACCGGGTCCAGCCCGTCCGGTGCCCGGTCGGCGAGCACCTCCACCAGCGCGGTGAGGATCTCGCGCTGCCGCGCGTACCGGCCCTCGGCGCCGGGCCGGCGCATCACGTACCGCAGCGCGATGCCCTTCAACAGCGCACACTCGGCCCGCGTCCGGCGCGGTACCACGAGGTCCGCGGCGTACCGGCGCAGCGGCGCGGTACCGAAGCGGGCGCGGGTGGCGGTCACGGCGGCGGCGACCAGCCGGCCGGTCAGCACACTGGTCACGTGCTTCAGCCCGGCCTGCGCGGCGTGCCCACCGTCGTACCCGTACAGCGGGGTGAGCAGCGGGTCGTCGAGCAGTTCTTCGAGCACCGCGCCCAGATCCGAGGCCGACTCCGACGAGTACGCGGCGGCCACGTCGGCGCACAGGGCGGCCCGCTCGTCCGGGTCCCGGCGCAGCCGGCTGAGCACGACGAAGCCGGCGTGCACCCCGTCCTCGACGTCGTGCACCGAGTAGGCGACGTCGTCGGACCAGTCCATCACCTGGGCCTCCAGGCACCGGCGGCGCGCCTCGGGCGCGCTGGCGCGTACCCACGAGAAGATCTCGGCATCGTCGGGGTAGACGCCGAACTTGCGCTCGGCGCCCGCCCGGAACCACGGGTATTTGCAGGTCGCGTCGAGCGCGGCCCGGGTGAGGTTGAGCCCCGCGGACCCCCCGCCGGGCCGGACCGCCTTGGCCTCCAGCCGGGTGAGCACGCGCAGCGTCTGCGCGTTGCCCTCGAAGCCGCCGCAGTCCCGCGCGACCTCGTCCAGGGCCTGCTCGCCGTTGTGGCCGAACGGCGGGTGGCCCAGGTCGTGCGCGAGCCCGGCGGTGTCCACGACGTCCGGGTCGCAGCCGAGCAGTTCGCCCATCTCCCGGCCGATCTGGGCGACTTCGAGCGAGTGGGTGAGCCGGGTCCGCAGGAAGGCGGGCTGGTCGGCGTCCTCCTCGCCCACGGTGTGCACCTGGGTCTTGGCGGCCAGCCGGCGGAACGCCGCGCAGTGCAGCACCCGCGCCCGGTCCCGCTGGTAGGGCGTGCGCACCTCGTCCACGGACCGGGTGGCCGCGTCCTTGGACGGCTCGTCGACGAACCGGGCCGCGTCGGCGGCGCGGTCCGGGTCGGCGCCGGGAAACGCGGCCACCGCCAGGGGCTGATCACTCTGTGGCATCGGTGTTGAGGGTAGCCGCGCCCGTGCTCAGATGGAGGCCGGACTCAGCCGGTGGCTGATCGTCGGGCGCGGTCATCGGGGCTACTGCGCCCGGGCGCGCAGCACGCAGAACTCGTTGCCCTCCGGGTCGCCGAGCACCACCCAGGTGGCCTTCTCGCCCTGCCCCACGTCCACCCGCCGCGCACCCATGTCGATGAGTCGCTCCACCTCGGCGTCCTGGTCGTCCGGGTTCAGGTCGATGTGCAGCCGGTTCTTGACCGTCTTCGCCTCGGGTACCGGCACGAACACCAGACCGGGGTAGGTGTTCTCGTCCCGGGCGATGACCACCTCGTCGGGCGACTCGTAGATGATGCGGTAGTCGAGCACCGCGGCCCACCACCGGGCCAGCCGCGCCGGGTCCGACGCGTCGATGACGGCGGTGTACCAGCGACTGGCCATGTGCGTACCTCCTGGCGGTGGGCGCGGACGAGGCGGTGGGCGCGGACGAGGGCAGGGTGGCCGGGCTTCCCGTACCGGGGACAGCCCGGCCACACCTGGTGACCTGAGGCTACGCTCTCAGGTCAGCGGCTGTCCGAACCCGCGGTGGTGATGGCCGCCCGACCGGCTTCGAGCCTGGCGACGGGTACCCGGAAGGGCGAGCAGGAAACGTAGTCGAGCCCCACCTCGTGGAAGAAGTGCACCGAGTCGGGGTCGCCGCCGTGCTCGCCGCAGACGCCGATCTTCAGGCCGGGGCGGGTCTCCCGGCCCTCGGCCACGGCGATCCGGATGAGCCGGCCCACGCCCTCCCGGTCGATGGACTCGAACGGGGACACGCCGAAGATGCCCAGCTCCAGGTAGCGCGAGAAGAACGAGCCCTCGACGTCGTCGCGGGAGAAGCCCCAGCCCATCTGGGTCAGGTCGTTGGTGCCGAAGGAGAAGAACTCCGCGGCCTCGGCGATCTGGCCGGCGGTCAGGGCCGCCCGGGGCACTTCGATCATGGTACCGATGAGCGTGTGCACCGCCACGCCGGTCTCGGCCGCCACGTCCTTGAGTACCCCCAGGGTCTCGTGCTTGACCGTCTCCAGCTCCTGGATCGCGCCGACCAGCGGCACCATGATCTCCGGCTGCGGGTCCCCGCCGGCCTTCTTCACGGTGGCCGCCGCCTCCGCGATCGCCCGCACCTGCATCGCGAACAGCCCGGGGATGACCAGCCCGAGGCGTACCCCGCGCAGGCCCAGCATCGGGTTGGACTCGTGCATCCGGCGCACCGCCGCGAGCAGCTGCGAGTCCCGCCCGGGGTCCTCGCCCCTGGCCTCGGCGACCGCCACCTTGACCGACAGCTCCTCCAGCGACGGCAGGAACTCGTGCAGCGGCGGGTCGATCAGCCGGATGGTCACCGGCAGCCCGGACATCGCGGTGAAGATGCCCTCGAAGTCGCTGCGCTGCAACGGCAGCAGCGCGGCCAGCGCAGCGTCCCGGCCGGCCTCGTCGGTGGCCAGGATGAGCTGCTCGACGAGCGCGCGGCGGTCACCGAGGAACATGTGCTCGGTGCGGCACAGGCCGATGCCCTGGGCGCCGAAGCGCCGGGCCCGGGCCGAATCCTCCGGCGTGTCCGCGTTGGTACGCACCTTCAGCCGGCGGTTCGTGTCGGCGTGGCCGAGCAGCCGGTGCACCGCCTCGACCAGGCGCCCCTCCCGCTCGCCGGTCTCGAAGTACCGCACCACCGGCGAGTCCTTCACCGGCACCTGGCCCAGGTACACCTTGCCGCTGGTGCCGTCGATGGAGATGACGTCGCCCTCACCGATCGTCTGACCGTCCGTTGTGAACTGTCGCTTGTGGACGTCCACCTCCAGCGCGTCCGCGCCGCAGACGCAGGTCTTGCCCATGCCGCGGGCGACCACGGCGGCGTGCGAGGTCTTACCGCCGCGGGAGGTGAGGATGCCCTGCGCGGCGATCATGCCGGGCAGGTCGTCCGGGTTGGTCTCGCGCCGGACCAGGATGACCTTCTCGCCCTGCGCGGCCAGCTCGACGGCGCGGTGCGAGTCGAAGACCGCCTTGCCCACCGCGGCGCCCGGCGACGCCGGGATGCCCTTGGCCAGCTGGGCCGGCTTGCCGGACAGGTCGAAGGTGGGGAACATCAGCTGGGCCAGCTGCGCGCCGTTGACCCGGGACAGCGCCTCGTCCAGGTCGATCATGCCCTCGTCCACCAGCTGGGTGGCGATGTCGAACGCGGCCGCGGCGGTACGCTTGCCCACCCGCGTCTGCAGCATCCACAGCTTGCCGCGCTCGATGGTGAACTCGATGTCGCACAGGTCCTTGTAGTGCCCCTCCAGCTTGGCCATGATGCCCATCAACTGGTCGAAGCTGGCCTTGTCGAGGCTCTCCAGCTCCTGTAGCGGCACGGTGTTGCGGATGCCGGCGACCACGTCCTCGCCCTGCGCGTTGGCCAGGTAGTCCCCGTACACGCCCGGCTCGCCGGTTGCCGGGTCGCGGGTGAAGGCGACGCCGGTACCCGAGTCGGGGCCGAGGTTGCCGAAGACCATGGACACCACGTTGACGGCGGTACCGAGGTCGGCGGGGATGCGCTCCTGGCGCCGGTACAGCACGGCCCGGTCGGCGTTCCACGAGTCGAAGACGGCGCGTACCGCGAGGTCGAGCTGCTCGCGCGGGCTCTGCGGGAAGTCGCGCCCGGTGTGCTTGGCGAAGATCTGCTTGAACGTGTCGACCAGCGCGCGCATGTCCGCGGCGTCCAGGTCCAGGTCGTTCTTGGCGCCCTTGGCGTGCTTCGCGGCGTCGATCGCCTCCTCGAAGGCGTGCCCGGGCACGTCGCACACGGTCTTGCCGAACATCTGGATCAGCCGCCGGTAGGAGTCCCAGCCGAAGCGTTCATTGCCGCCGGCCTGGCCGATCAGCCCATGGACCGACTCGTCGGTCAGGCCGACGTTGAGCACGGTCTCCATCATGCCCGGCATGGAGAACTTGGCACCGGAGCGCACCGACACCAGCAGCGGGTCGGCCGGATCGCCCAGCCGCTTGCCCATCGCCTTCTCCAGCGCCGCGAGGTGCTCGTCGACCTGGGACCGCAGCGCGTCCGGTTCGTGCCCGGACTGCAGGTAGACCTTGCACGCCTCGGTCGTAATGATGAACCCGGGCGGTACCGGCAGCCCGAGGTTCGTCATCTCGGCCAGGTTGGCGCCCTTGCCACCCAGCAGATCCTTGAGGTCTTTGTTCCCCTCGGCGAAGTCATAGACGTACTTCGTTGTCGACACGCCACCCCTCCAGGGTTGGTGATTCTTCCCACAGAGCCCACGGAAGTATAGTTCCCGCCTTTGCGGCCGCCCCGTCAGCCGCCCGAGTCGTCCAGTTCGGCACCCTCGGGTACCGTCTCGCCGGTCCGGTCCGCGAGCCAGCCGTCGGGCAGGTGCACCCGGCCGGGCGAGTTGGTGCGCCCCCGCGGCTGCCCGAGGATCTCCACCGGGAAGGCCGCCGCCGGGTCCAGCTTACCGAGCAGGTCGGAAAGCTCCGCGAGCGAGGACACCATCGCCAGCAGCCGGCGCAGGTCCGCGCCCACCGGGTACCCCTTGAGGTACCAGGCGACGTGCTTACGAAAATCGGTACACCCGTCCCGTTCGGTACCCAGCCAGCCGGTCAGCAGCTCGGCGTGGCGGCGCATCGCGGTCGCGACCTCGCCCAGCGACGGGCGTACCCGCTCGCCCCGCCCGGCGAACGCGGCCACCAGGTCGGCGAACAGCCACGGCCGGCCGAGGCAGCCGCGGCCCACCACGACGCCGTCCACACCGGTCTCGCGTACCAGCCGGAGCGCGTCGTCGGCCTCCCAGATGTCCCCGTTACCGAGTACCGGGATGTCCAGGGCCGCCTTCAGCGCGCCGATCGCCTTCCAGTCCGCCTGCCCCGAGTACCGCTGCGCGGCGGTACGCCCGTGCAGCGCCACCCAGGTGACCCCGGCGTCCTGCGCGACCCGCCCGGCTTCCCGGTAGGTGAGATGGTCCGCGTCGATGCCGAGCCGCATCTTGACCGTCACCGGCCGCCCGCCCGCCTCGCGTACCGCCGCGCGCAGGATCCGCTCGAACAGCCGGTACCGCCACGGCAGCGCGGCGCCGCCACCCTTGCGGGTCACCTTCGGTACCGGGCAGCCGAAGTTGAGGTCGATGTGGTCGGCGAGATCCTCCTCGGCCACCATCCGTACCGCCGCGCCCACCACGCCCGGGTCCACCCCGTACAGCTGCAGGCTGCGCGGGCGCTCGCCGCGGTCGAAGGCGAGCATGCGCAGAGTCTTCGGGTTCCGCTCCACCAGCGCCCGGGTGGTGACCATCTCGCACACGTACAGCCCCGGCACGCCCGGTCCCCGGGACGCGCCGGCCGCTGATTCGCGGCAGAGCCGCCGGAAGGCGATGTTGGTGATCCCCGCCATCGGCGCGAGCACCACGGGCGGATCCACCCGGTGCGGGCCGAGAGTCAGTGGCGCGGTCACACGATCGAGCATCGCACACGATACTGAGGGCATGACCGATCCCGCCTGTGCGATGGCGCACGGAGAACTTCCCCCCGACCTACCGGCGCGTACGCTCGTCGCGGTGTTCGCGTCGCCGGTGACCACGCACCTGCTGCACTTCGGCCGCGACCTCGGCTACCGGACCGTCCTGGTGGAGCCCGAGGCGGAGCGGCGGATCAGCGTGGCGCACGCCGACCAGGTGGCCGCCGCCCCGCTGGAGTCCTTTGTGGACGGTACGACCGACGTGGTGGTCGCCGACCACGACCGGCCCGAGTTGGGCCACCTGCTGCGGGACGTGCTCGCGCTGCCGGCCCGCTGGGTCGGCGTGATGGGCAGCCCCCGGCACACCGCGCCGCACCTGGCCGCCCTGCGCGACCTGGGCGTGGCCGAGGCCGACATCGCACGCGTACACCGGCCGATCGGACTCAACATCGGCTCGCACACGCCACCCGAGATCGCGGTGGCCACCCTGGCCGGCCTGATCGCGGACCGCAACGGCCGGCCGGGCGGCTTCTACTGAACGGGTAGGCGCTCGCCGAGGTAGGACTCCAGCCGGTCCAGGGAGATCCGCTCCTGCGCCATGCTGTCCCGGTCCCGTACCGTGACCGCGTTGTCCTGCAACGTGTCGAAGTCCACCGTCACGCAGTACGGCGTGCCGATCTCGTCCTGCCGGCGGTACCGGCGGCCGATCGCCTGCGCGTCGTCGAACTCCACGTTCCAGCGCTTGCGCAGCGCGGCGGCCAGGTCCCGCGCCTTCGGGGACAGCTCCGGGTTGCGCGACAGCGGCAGCACCGCCACCTTCACCGGGGCCAGGCGCTTGTCGAAGCGCATCACCGTGCGCTTGTCCACACCGCCCTTGGTGTTGGGCGCCTCGTCCTCGTCGTACGCCTCCAGCAGGAACGCGAGTACCGCACGGGTGAGGCCGGCCGCCGGCTCGATGACGTACGGCACCCAGCGCTCGCCCTTGTCCGCGTCGAAGTAGGACAGGTCGGCACCGGAGTGCTTGCTGTGCGTGGTGAGGTCGAAGTCGGTGCGGTTGGCGATGCCCTCCAACTCCGCGAAGTCGGTACCGCCGAACTGGAACCGGTACTCGATGTCCACGGTGCGCTTGGAGTAGTGCGAGAGCTTCTCCTTCGGGTGCTCGTAGAAGCGCAGGTTCGCCTCGGACAGGCCCAGGTCGAGGTACCAGTCCCAGCGCTGGCGCAGCCAGTACTCGTGCCACTGCTCGTCGGTACCCGGCTCGACGAAGAACTCCATCTCCATCTGCTCGAACTCGCGGGTACGGAAGATGAAGTTCCCCGGCGTGATCTCGTTGCGGAAGCTCTTGCCCACCTGCGCGATACCGAACGGCGGCTTCTTGCGCGCCGAGGTGGCCACGTTGTTGTAGTTCACGAAGATGCCCTGAGCGGTCTCCGGGCGCAGGTAGTGCAGGCCCTCCTCGCTCTCCACCGGGCCCAGGTACGTCTTCATCAGCCCGTTGAACATGCGCGGCTCGGTGAAGGTGCCCTTGTTGCCGCAGTTCGGACAGTTGATCTCCTGGAGCGAGGACGGCGGCCGGCCGTGCCGGTTGGCGAACGCCTCCTCCAGCTGGTCCGCGCGGAAGCGCTTGTGGCAGGACTGGCACTCGGTGAGCGGGTCCACGAACTCGGCGACGTGGCCGGACGCGACCCACACCTCGCGGGCCAGGATGACGGCGGAGTCCAGGCCGACGATGTCGTCGCGCTGCTGGACCATGCTGCGCCACCACTGGCGCCGCACGTTCTCCTTCAGCTCCACGCCGAGCGGGCCGTAGTCCCACGCCGACCGGGTCCCGCCGTAGATCTCGCTGGACGGGAACACGAAGCCCCGGCGCTTGGCGAGCGAGACAACGGCATCAATACGGTCGACGGGCATGGGGTACCTCCTCCAGAGTGCCGCCGGCTGGCTGTCGGCGGTCCGGATACCAGACAGTACGGGTGACCCGGACGTGGCCGCACCCAGATTACTGCCTGATCCCGCAGATCTTGAGCGGGGCCGTCGCCCCGGTGTCCCGGGCCACGGTGAACCGGGGTGACTCCCGGCTGCCGTCGATCCGCTCCACGGTGGCGGGCACCACGATCGCGGTACCCGAGGCGGTCGGGGCGAGCACGGTGTACCCGACGATCGGCGGCGCCGAGGACTGGGTACTGGCGAACTCGTCCGCGCTGATCCGGGTGTGCAGGCCGGCGCAGAGGTCGTCGTACGCGGTGGTGTAGTCGCCCTGCCGCAGCGCCTCCAGGTAGTCGGTGACCACCGTCCGCGCCTCGGTCACCACGTCCCGGCTGGTCTTCACCAGCAGCGCGCCGAAGCCGAAGATGCCGCCGAGGCAGCAGACCGCGAGCAGCGCGCCGCCCAGGCCCAGCCCGAGCCACAGCCGCCGCCGGTCCCGCTCGGTGGGCGGCGCCGGGAACGGCACCGGCACACCCGGCCCGGGCGGCGGCACCGGGG
>DATEJJ010000864.1:0-4356 GCA_035278125.1 Rugosimonospora sp. | reverse complement strand
CTCGCGCACCGCGGCTGCCTGGCCATCCCGCACACGCCCGCACTGGTACCCACCCTGCTGAGCGCGTGTGATCTGGTGGTCGCCCCGCGCCCCGACGCGACACTGCTCCGGGCCCGGGCCGCCGGGCGCCCGACGATCGTGTACCGGCCCGCCTCGGACGCGGACCGGGCGGAGGCGGAGGCGTGGCGTACCGCCGAGTGGGCGATCCCGGTGAGCGGGCCGGAGCTGCTCGCGGAGATGGTCCGCGCGGCGCTGGAGCGCGGCACGGCACGGCCGGTGGTGCCCGGTGCCGATCCGGCGCCGCTGATTGCCGGCCTGGCGGACGTGCCGGAACTGGTGGAGCTGCCGGTGGTCGACGCCGGCCCGATCGGCTGACGGGTCCGATGATCTGAGCCTGCTGTCTACAGTGGACGGTTCACAGGTGGAAGGCGGCGGTCATCGTCGGGGCCGAGGCGGCGCACCCCAGGCGGGGCAGTCCGAGCAGCTCCTCGACCGTGGCCAGCGTCGAGCAGTGCGTGAACGGCGTGGCCGGGGACCGGTGCCGCGTCGTGGGGGACAGCACCAGCGTCGGGATGTGGTTGTTCGAGCCGCTGCCCTCGTCCCAGGTGATGATGACGACCAGGCGCCCGGCCTGGAAGTCCGGCCCGGCCAGGATCTGCGGTACCCACTGCGCGAGCCACGCGTCGCCGGCGGGCACCCCGTGCCCCGGGCAGGGGTGTGCGGTGTGCATGTCGTGGCAGGCGTTGGGGGTGACGAACGCGTACGCGGGGAGGTTGCCGGTGGACACGTCGTCGCGCAGCGCGCCTTTGCCCGGGGTACCCATCGGGATGTCGCTGCCGGGACAGCGGTCGTGCTCGCTCAGGTAGTAGGGCGCCGGGGTGTGGCGGACCAGGAACACGCCGTCGGCCGAGTTGCGCCGGGCGCACGGCGCGGGCATGTCCTCGCCGTACACGCGCCACGTGCGGCCGGCCGCGGCCACCTGGGCGAAGATGTTGTCGCCGGCGACCCGGTGGTGGCGGGGGCCTTTGTCGTCGCAGATGCCGTACCGGTCGCCGCTGGTGATCAGCAGGTACGCGGCCAGGGACGGGCAGGCCGCGGGGTAGCCGGCGTCCATCGCCCGGGCGCTGCCGTAGGCGGTGGCGAGGCGGTTGAGGTACGGCGCCTGGTGCGATCCGATGATCTGGCCGTAGGTCTTGTTCTCCTCCGCGATGATCATTACTTTCCGGTACCCGGACGCGGTGCGCGCCGGTACGGGCTGGGTGCTGGCCCCGCTGCCGGACGCGGTGGCCACCCCGTACGCGGCGAGCAGGAGGACGCCGGGTAGCGCGGCAAGGCGGAGTAACCGTTTCGCGTCGAATGTCATGCGCAGAGGGATACCAGTGTGGGAGCGGCAATTCCCCGTAACTGGCCACCAAACCAGTCGATCGGGTGGACGTTGCGGTACGGGGGCGGGGCCGTACTACATCATGTAGTAGCGTGTGTCATGATTGCTGCCCATGACGACTGGACAGGTCCGGCCGGCTGCGCTGGCCACTGAGTCGCGCTACGCGGCGAGCAAGGTACCCGTGGTGACCGTGCTGTTCTGGGTAACCAAGATCCTTACGACCGGCATGGGCGAGACCACGTCCGACTTCCTGGCGCACCGGCTGGGCCCGGTACCGGCGGTGGGTCTGTCGGGTGCGGGGCTGGCGGTGGCGCTGGGCGCGCAGTTCGCGGTGCGCCGGTACCGGGCCTGGGTGTACTGGATGGCCGTGGTGATGGTCAGCGTCTTCGGTACCGTCGCGGCGGACGTGGTGCATGTCGGGTTCGGTGTGCCGTATGTTGTGTCCACAGTGGCCTTTGCCACCGCGCTCGCGGCCATCTTCGCGCTCTGGTACCGGACCGAGCGGACCCTGTCCATCCACAGCATCGTCACCCGCCGCCGGGAACTGTTCTACTGGGCCACGGTGCTGGCCACGTTCGCACTGGGTACCGCCGCCGGCGACATGACCGCCACCACGCTGCACCTCGGCTACTTCGCCTCCGGCGTGCTGTTCACGGTCGTCATCCTGGTCCCGCTGGTGGCGTACCGGGCGAACGCGATGAACAGCGTGCTGGCGTTCTGGTTCGCGTACGTGCTGACCCGCCCGGTGGGTGCCTCGTTCGCGGACTGGCTCGGGGTACCGGCGTGGCGGCACGGGCTGAACCTGGGTACCGGTCCGGTGAGCCTGACCCTGTTCGCCGTCATCCTGGTACTCGTCGGCTACCTCGCGGCCACGCGCCGGGACGAGCCGGCGCTGAGCTGACATGTGGCGGGCACCGGCCCGTCACCCTCCCTTGCCGATCCGTTTCCTGCTGCGTCGCGGCCGGGCCACCTGGGCTCGTTAGACAACCCGCAGAGCCGGTACCCCACTGGCTGTAGGGGAGGATCACATCCCATGCGCTATCGACTGTTAGCTATCGCGGCCACCGCCACGATCGGCGCTGCTGCCCTGGTCGGGGCGGCGCCGGCGGGTGCCGCGAACGACCAGCACGGCGGGCACCCGGCCGTGCGGCACGTGCTGCTGCTGTCCGTTGACGGGCTGCACCAGCAGGACCTGACCTGGTGGGTGCAGCACCACCCGACCTCGGCGCTGGCCGGGCTGGCCGGGCGCGGGGTCGAGTTCAGCCGCGCGCAGACCACGTTCCCGTCCGACTCGTTCCCGGGCATGGTGGCCCAGGTGACCGGCGGTACCCCGAAGACCACCGGCGTCTACTACGACGACACGTACAACCACGCGCTGCTGCCGGCGGGTACCACCACGTGTGCCGGGGTCAAGCCGGGCGTCGAGGTGACCTACTTCGAGCAGCTCGACAAGAACCAGAACGCGCTGGACGCGGGGCAGGGGCTGGCCGGGCTGCCCGGCTCGATCCTGTCCATGACCGGCTCGCCGGAGCAGGTCATCGACCCGACGCAGCTGCCGGTGGACCCCAAGACGTGCCAGCCCGTGTACCCGCACCAGTACCTGAAGGTGAACACGGTCTTCGAGGTGGCCCGCGCGCACAACCTGGTCACCGCCTGGTCGGACAAGCACCCGGCGTACGACGTGCTGCAGGGCCCGTCCGGGCAGGGCATCCAGGATCTGTTCACCCCGGAGATCAACAGCCAGGCCGACGCCACGGGTGACGACTGGACCACGGTGAACAGCCTCACCCAGCAGTACGACGGGTACAAGGTGCAGGCCGTGCTCAACGAGATCGACGGGTACGACCACAGCCGCTCCGTCAAGCTGGGTACCCCGGCCATCTTCGGCATGAACTTCCAGACCGTGTCGACCGCGCAGAAGCTGCCCACCTCGGACGGCAAGACCGGTGGGTACCTCGCCGACGGGGTCACCCCGGGTCCGCTGCTGCAGGCCGCGTTGTCCTATGTGGACACACAGGTGGGGCGGTTCGTGCACGAGCTGTCGGCGCGCGGGCTGGCCAACCAGACCGCCGTCATCATCTCGGCCAAGCACGGCCAGTCCCCGACGGTACCCGCGCAGCTGACCCGGATTCCGGACGGCCCGATCATCGACGCGCTCGACGCGGCGTGGAAGGCCGCCGGGCACACCGCCGACCTGGTGGCGTTCGCGGTGGACGACGACGCGATGCTGATGTGGCTCAGCGACCGTTCGCAGCCGGCCGCGGACTTCGCCGCGAACTTCCTGGTGAACCACTCCGGCACCGGCAACGACATCACCGGCGCGGCCAGGGCGTACACCGCCTCTGGTCTGTCCAAGGTGTACCCGGGTGCCGCGGCGGCCGCGTTCATCGGTACGCCGGTGGGTGACGCGCGGGTACCGGACCTGATCGGCATCGCCCAGCAGGGTGTGGTGTACACCGGCAAGAAGGGCAAGATCGCTGAGCACGGCGGTGACGCGCCGGCCGACCGCGACGTACCGATCCTGGTGGCCGCGCCCGGTACCAGCCACGCCAGCACGGTGGCCGTGCCGGTGCTCACCACCCAGATCGCGCCCACCATCCTGGCGCTGCTCGGGCTGGACCCGCGCGACCTGGCCGCGGTACGCGCCGAACACACCCCGGTCCTGCCCGGCCTGAGCTGACGCTCAGGGGTCCTCGGCGCCCGTCACAGTCCAACGGGGAGGGAGCCGAGGACCAGGTTCAGGAAATCGCCGGTCGCCTCGACGTCGGCGAGCAGTGCGACAGCGACGAGGGCCAGCAGCGCGGCAGCGAGGCTGGCCCTCCCGCGTACCGGTCCGTGCTGCAACGCCACCACGCGCGCGGTGACGCCGGTGTGGTGGTACCCCAGGGATGTGGCCGGTGCGGGCGGGAACGCGGCGGCGGCCAGCGCGGCGCGGGCCAGCGCGGAGGCGGCCAGGCCGCGGTCACCGACCT